>NZ_JANLGG010000001.1:156271-174932 GCF_024655735.1 Aeromicrobium sp. 50.2.37 | reverse complement strand
GCGCGCGCCCCCCCCCCCCCCCCCCACGGGTGACGGGTGGACGTCAGCTGATGCCGGCGTCCGTGCAGAGCTCTGCGAAGTCGTTCGCGCAGAGGTCGTCCTTCGTGACGCCGCCGTCGTCGACGACGTCCTTCACGTTGTCCTTCGTGATGGACTGCGGCGTGAGCAGGATCGACGGGACCTCACGGCCACCCTCGCTGTCCTCCGTGGTGCCGTTCGTCTCGGCCTTCTCGCCCTTGGCCAGCGCGATGGCGGCCTTGGCGAGCTCGCCCGCCTCCTGCTTGGCCGACTTGTAGACCGACATGCACTGCTCACCCTTGAGGATGTTCTGCAGGCCCTCGACCGTGGCGTCCTGACCGGTGACCGGGACGTCGCCGGCCTTGCCGTTCTTCTGCAGGATCGAGATGACCGAGCCGGCCAGACCGTCGTTGGCGGCGTAGACGCCCTGGACGTCGCCGTCGACCTTCGTGTACAGCTGCTCGAAGATCGTCACGGCCTGCTCGTTGTCCCAGTCCGGGACGGCCTGCTCGCCGACGTTCTTGTACTTCGTGTTCTTGTCGAGCACGCTGTGCGCGCCCTTCGAGAACAGCGTCGCGTTGTTGTCGGTGGGCGAGCCGTTGAGGTAGATGACGTTCGCGTCCTCGTCGCCGAGGCACGTGGCCAGGCCCTCGCCCTGCAGCTCGCCGACCTTGGTGTTGTCGAACGAGACGTAGTAGTCGGCCGAGCCGCCGAGGGTCAGACGGTCGTAGTCGATCGTCTTGACGCCCTGCTGCGCCGCCTTCTCCTGGATCGAGGCTCCGGAGTCGGAGTCGAGGTTGACGATCGCGAGGACGGTCACGCCGTCGGCGATCATGCCGTCGGCGATGGTGGCCATCTTGTCGGCGTCACCCTCGGCGTTCTGGATCTCGTACTCCACGCCGGCGTCCTTGAACGCCGCCTCGAGCGCCGGGCGGTCGGCGCTCTCCCAGCGGACCGACGACTTGGTGTCGGGCAGGATCACCCCGATCTTCCCCGCGTCCCCGCCGTCCCCGCCGTCTCCGCCGTCGTTCCCCGAGTCGCTGCCGCAGGCGCTGAGCATGAGCGTGGCACCCATGAGTCCAGCGAGCACCAGATTACGTGTCCGCTTCACACGAACCGCCTCCTTGTGAGGTCTCACGCGACACGGGGACGACATATGGCCGTCACCGGGACGCAATTGTTGTTTGCGTGAACCTATCGCGTGACAGGGGTCACGTCCAGCACTTGACGACAATTTCGTGTTGCGAACAACCAATCGGGACGAAGGTCCCCCTCCGACGTCCCGGCACAGCGAGACGCCGCCCCCGAGGGGACGGCGTCTCGTGGGTCGGGCGGTCGGCTCAGTCGAGCAGGCTGCGCAGCACGTACGGCATGATGCCGCCGTTGCGGTAGTAGTTCGCCTCGCCGGGGGTGTCGATGCGGACGACCGCGTCGAACTCCACGTCTCCCGCCTTCACGTGCACGGTGCGCGGGGTCTCGCCGTCGTTGAGCTTCGTGATGCCGGTGAAGTCGAACGACTCCTCCCCCGTCAGCCCGAGCGACTCGGCGTTCTCGCCCTCGGGGTACTGCAGCGGGAGCACGCCCATGCCGATGAGGTTCGAGCGGTGGATGCGCTCGTAGGACTCGGCGATGACGACCTTGACGCCCAGCAGCGCCGTGCCCTTGGCGGCCCAGTCGCGCGACGAGCCCGAGCCGTACTCCTTGCCCGACAGGACGACCAGCGGGACGCCGGCCTCCTGGTAGGCCTCGGAGGCCTCGAACACGCTGGTGACCTCGCCGTCGGCGATCAGGTTGCGCGTGTAGCCGCCCTCGGTGCCCGGCGCCATCTGGTTGCGCAGGCGGATGTTCGCGAACGTGCCGCGGATCATGACCTCGTGGTTGCCACGACGGGAGCCGTAGGAGTTGAAGTCGCGCGGCTCGATGCCGTGCTCCGACAGGTAGGCACCGGCCGGGCTGTCCTTCTTGATCGCGCCGGCGGGGCTGATGTGGTCCGTCGTCACCGAGTCGCCCAGCTTGAGCAGCACGCGTGCACCGCTGACCTCCTCCACCGGCGAGGGCTCACGGTCCATGCCGTCGAAGTAGGGCGCCTTGCGCACGTAGGTCGACTCGGGGTCCCACTCGAACACGTCGCCGTCGGGCGTGGGCAGGTTCTGCCAGCGCTCGTCGCCGGCGAACACGTCGGCGTACTCCTTGCTGAACGTGTCGGACGAGATCGACGAGGCGATGACGTCCTCGACCTCGCTCGCCGACGGCCAGATGTCCTTCATGAACACGTCGTTGCCGTTGGCGTCGGTACCCAGCGGCTCGTTGAACAGGTCGACGTCCATCGAGCCGGCCAGCGCGTAGGCGATGACCAGCGGCGGCGACGCCAGGTAGTTCATCTTGATGTCGGGGTTGATCCGCCCCTCGAAGTTCCGGTTGCCCGACAGCACGGCGGTGACCGCGAGGTCGCCCTCGTTGACCGCGGCGCTGACCTCGGGGATCAGCGGCCCGGAGTTGCCGATGCAGGTGGTGCAGCCGTAGCCGACCAGGTTGAAGCCCAGCTTGTCGAGGTACACGTCGAGCCCGGACTTGGCGTAGTAGTCGGTGACGACCTTCGAGCCCGGCGCCAGCGTCGTCTTGACCCACGGCTTGCGCTGCAGACCCTTCTCGACCGCCTTCTTGGCCAGCAGGCCGGCGCCGATCATGACCGACGGGTTCGACGTGTTGGTGCAGGACGTGATCGCGGCGATCGTCACCGCTCCGTGGTCGAGCTCGAACTCGGTGCCGTCCTCGAGCCGCACGTGCTGCGGGTTGCTCGGCCGTCCCGCGCCCGAGGGGGCCGGAGCGTCCGGCTTGTCGCCGTTGGTGCCGTCGTCGCTGCTGCTCGGGGCGTCGGAGGCCGGGAACGACTCGGCGAGAGCCTCGTCGTAGCCGTTGACGTCCTGCTCGGTGTAGTCGGCGAGAGCGGTGCGGAAGGCGCCCTTGCTCTCGGTGAGCGAGACCCGGTCCTGCGGACGCTTCGGTCCGGCGATCGAGGGGACGACGTCGCCGAGGTCCAGCTCGAGGTACTCGGAGTAGCGCGGCTCGAGGTCGGGGTCGTGCCAGAGTCCCTGCGCCTTGGCGTAGGCCTCGGTGAGGGCGATCTGCTCGGCACTGCGTCCGGTCAGCTCCATGTACTTGGTGGTCTCCGCGTCGATCGGGAAGACCGCGATCGTGGAGCCGTACTCGGGGCTCATGTTGCCGATCGTGGCGCGGTTGGCCAGCGGCACCGCGCCGACGCCCGAGCCGTAGAACTCGACGAACTTGCCGACGACGCCGTGCTCGCGCAGCATCTCGGTGATGACGAGCACGAGGTCGGTCGCGGTGGCGCCCTGCGGCAGCTCGCCCGAGAGCTTGAAGCCGACGACCCGCGGGATCAGCATGCTGATCGGCTGACCGAGCATCGCGGCCTCGGCCTCGATGCCGCCGACGCCCCAGCCCACGACACCCAGGCCGTTGACCATGGTGGTGTGCGAGTCGGTGCCGACGCAGGAGTCGGGGTAGACGACGCCGTTCTTGTCGAAGACGACGCGGGCGAGCTTCTCGATGTTGACCTGGTGCACGATGCCGGTGCCCGGGGGGACGACCTTGAAGTCGTCGAAGGCGCCCTGGCCCCAGCGGAGGAACTGGTAGCGCTCGCGGTTGCGCTCGTACTCGATCTCGACGTTGCGCTCGAACGCCTCGGGCGTGCCGAAGACGTCGGCGATGACGGAGTGGTCGATGACCATCTCGGCCGGGGCGAGCGGGTTGATCTTCGTCGCGTCGCCACCGAGGTCGGCCATGGCCTCGCGCATCGTCGCGAGGTCGACGACACAGGGGACGCCGGTGAAGTCCTGCATGATCACGCGGGCGGGCGTGAACTGGATCTCCTTGCTGGGGTCGGCGTTCGCGTCCCAGCCGGCGAGGGCCTCGATGTCGGCCTTCGTGATGTCGGCGCCGTCCTCGGTGCGCAGCAGCGCCTCGAGCAGCACCTTCAGGCTGAACGGCAACGTCGCGACGTCGAGACCGTCGCCCTTCACCGCGTCGAGCTTGAAGTACGTGTAGCTGGCGTCGCCCACCTCGAGCGTCTGCTCGGCATTGAAGCTGTCGACCATGAGTGTCTCCTTCGCGTCGTGTTCCATCCTGCCGACCACACGGCGTGCTCGCCATGTCAGGTGGGCCTAAGTCGATCCGGTGTGGGAGTGCGACCCGCGGCCCGGCGGTCGGATAAGTCTCTTGATGTCAAGATACATGATGTCAAGAGGAAATCGAGCGAGCCGCCTCCGGGAAGCTCACAGCAGACCCGGCCAACGCCAGATCAGGGGCCACACGAAGGAGAGATGAGCGGCGCAGACGGCCAGCACCCCGGCGACTCCGACCAGGTCGAGCACCACGAGCGCCCGCCGTCGCGGGTCGGACGTGACGGCGTCGGCCCCCACGGCCTTCACGACCTCGGTGCCGGCCACCCGGTCGAGGACGCCTCGGCGCAGCCCCAGCAGGAGCGGCACGAGCAGCAGCAGGACCGCCACGTAGGCGGCAGCGCCCACGTGCCACGCCTCGGGCGTGAACCGGCGCAGCACGGTCGGCAACCCGATCGGGATCGCGGCGACCGCCAGGTCCAGCAGCAGGGCTGCGACCAGACCTCGCAGCAGGCCGCGGGACGCCCCGGTGGGCCGTCGGGTCCCCGGACGCACCACCAGCAGTCCCTCGCGGTGCTTGCCGATGCTGTGCCCCCGCACGCCCTGGCGCCAGCCGTTGTTCCAGACCAGGAAGAGCTCCCCCGCCACGAGGCCGCCGAGGAGCAGGTCGTCGGAGCGACCGACGGTCCAGACGTCAGGGTCGGAGGTGCCGCCGAGCAAGCGGACGAGCAGCACGATCGAGGCCCCCACCGTGAAGGCCACGCAGAACAGCAGGGCGTCCTGCGCCAGCGCTGAACGGCGCAGGTCACCGACGGTGCGGTCCTCGGCCTCCACCGACGGCGCGGGCTCGGCCGGTCGGTCGGTCTCGGGCTCGGTCATCGCTCGGCTCCGGTCCAGGAAGGGGGCGTACAGGGGCCACTCTCCCACGCCGGGCGACCCGGTCGCACCGACACGCCCGTCCTTGCACCGGCGTGCACGGTCACTCGGAGTCGCTGCCCTGCCGGTCGAGCACCGCGACGCACTCCACGTGGTGGGTCATGGGGAACAGGGCGAACGCCCGCAGCGACCCCAGCCGGTAGCCGTGCTCGGCGAAGGTCGCGACGTCGCGAGCCAGGGCTGCTGGGTCGCAGGCCACGTAGACGATGCGTCGAGCCCCGAGCCCGGCGACGTCGGGCACGGCTCGGCGGGCCCCCGTCCGCGGCGGGTCGAGGACCACCAGGTCCACGCCCCGGCGGAGCTCGTCGTCGTGACGAAGCGCCTGCTCGGTGGTGGCGGAGACGAGGCGGACCTGGGCGTGCCGGTGCAGCGACCGGCGGGCGTCGCGAGCGGCCTGCGTGTCGGCCTCCACGCTGACCACCGTGCCCTCGGGCCCCACGCGGTCGGCGAGGAAAGCGGTGAACAGACCGACTCCGGCGTAGAGGTCGGCGACGCGGTCCCCGGGCCGGGCCTCGGCAGCCTCGAGGACGGCGTCCACCAGGGTGCGCGCTGCCGCCGGGTGCACCTGCCAGAAGCCGGAGCCGGTCACGGTGAAGTCGTGGTCCTCGACGCGCTCGGTGAGCCGTGTGCGACCCGCGCGCCGCGCACCGTCGGTGCCTGCGACTCCGTCCACGCGGAGGCCCTTGGGCACGGTCGCGTCGGTGACCAGGAGCTGCTGGTCCTTGGAGGAGACGATCGCCTCCACCTGCGGGGCGTCCCAGCGGTGAGACAGGACGTCGGGCAGACCGGGGTGGGCGATCGGGCAGTGCTCGACCGGCACGACCTCGTGGGAGCGGTGGCGGCGCAGTCCTGCGCGTCCGTCGGGGGTGGTCGACCACGTCACCCGGGTGCGCCAGCCGAGCGAGGGGCTGACGGCCTCGACGTGCACCTCTCGCTCGATGCCGGCGAGGCGCTGGAGCTGCTCGGACACGACCGACCCGAGCAACCGCAGCTGCGCGTCGGGGTCGACGTGCTGGAAGTCGCATCCGCCACAGACCCCCGCGAGGTCGCACGGCGGCGTCACTCGGTCGGGCGAGGCCTCGAGCACCTCCACGGCGTCGGCGCGCAGGTAGCGCTTGGTGCGGTCGGTCACGCGGATGCTGACCCGCTCCCCCGGCAGCGCGTGCCTCACGAACACGACCTGCCCGTCGAGCCGCGCCACGCACGACCCTCCGTGGGCGACGGGCCCCACCTCGACCACGGGAAGAACCTCGGACGTCACGAGAACCCACCTCCACCGGGCCCGGAGCCCACCGACCAGCACCGGGCGACGGGCCCCACCTCGACCACGGGAAGAACCTCGGACGTCACGGGAGCACTCTCCCACGGGGTCCGCGGACCACCGAGGCTGCACCGGGTGCGACGGGCACCACGTCGACGACCGGGCGCGCCGTGCTCACGCAGGTCCGTCGGGGCCGGGCCGGTCCCCGAGGCCGCGGCGCACGTCGCCGGGGGCGCTGCCGATGGTGCTGCGGGGATCGACACGCGAGGCCGAGCTCAGCTGGTACGGGACGCTCGTCACCATGACGCCGGGCATGAAGAGCAGGCGTCCCTTGAGGCGCAGCGCGGTCTGGTTGTGCAGCAGCTGCTCCCACCAGTGCCCGACCACGTACTCGGGGATGTAGACGCTGACGATGTCGCGGGGACTCGCCCGGCGCACCTCCTTGACGTACTTGACCACGGGGCGGACGAGCTCGCGGTAGGGCGACGACACGACGGTGAGCGGCACGGGGATCTGCAGGTCCTCCCACCGCTGGCGCAGCACCTGGGTGTCGTGCGGGTCGAGCTCGACGTAGAGGCCCTCGAGGCTGCTCGGCCGCGCCACGCGCGCGTAGGCGATGGCCCGCAGGGTCGGCTTGTGGAGCCGGCCGACGAGGACGATGGCGTGGACGCGTGCGGGGAGGGCGACGTCGGTCTCGTCGATCTCGAGCTCCGCGTTGACCCTCTGGTAGTGCCGGTTGATGCCCACCATCAGGAAGAAGACGATGGTCATGGCGAGGATCGCGATCCAGGCGCCGGCGAGGAACTTGGTGATGAGGACGATCACGAGCACGGTGGCCGTCATGGCCAGGCCGAACCCGTTGACGAGCCTGGATCGGCTCATGCGGCGCCGCTCGACGGGGTCCGTCTCGCTGGCGAGGTGCCGGGTCCAGTGCCGGATCATGCCCAGCTGGCTGAGGTTGAAGGAGACGAAGACGCCGACGATGTAGAGCTGGATGAGCTTGGTGACCTCCGCGTCGAAGGCGACGATCAGCGCGATCGCGGCAACGGCGAGCAGGACGATGCCGTTGCTGAAGGCGAGCCGGTCACCGCGGGTGTCGAGCTGGCGGGGCAGGTGTCCGTCGCGGGCCAGGATGGAACCGAGGACGGGGAAGCCGTTGAAGGCCGTGTTCGCGGCGAGCACGAGGATGACGCCGGTGCAGGCGATGGTGAAGTAGAACAGCGGCGCCGCGTCGCTGTAGAGGGCCTTGGCGAGCTGGGCGATCACGGTGTCCTGGTCGAAACCCTCGCCCACGGGCCGGCCGTCGAGGAGCAGCTGGCGGGCCGGGTCCTCGACGTAGCGGATGTGCATGGCGTCGGCCAGCATGATGATGCTCATCAGCATCGTGATCGAGATGGTGCCGAGCAGCAGCAGCGTGGTGGCGGCGTTCTGGCTCTTGGGCTTGCGGAACGCGGGCACGCCGTTGCTGATCGCCTCCACGCCGGTGAGGGCGGCGCACCCGGACGAGAACGCCCGGGCGAGCAGGAACGCCATGGCGAGGCCGGTGAGCGCGGAGTCGTAGGGGGCCTCGGCGGCGATCTCGTACCGGGCGCTCTCGGCCTGGGGCAGGTCTCCCAGGAGGTAGCGGACCAGGCCCCAGCAGGCCATCAGGGCGATGGCGAGCATGAACAGGTAGGTCGGCACGGCGAACGCGCGGCCCGACTCCTTCGCGCCGCGCAGGTTGAGCGTCATGAGCAGCAGCACGAGCACCGACGCGGCCAGGGCCTCGTGACCGACGAGCCACGGCACGGCGGAGGTCGCGTTCTGCACTCCCGAGGAGATCGAGACCGCGACGGTGAGCACGTAGTCGACGAGCAGCGCGCTGGCCACCGTGACACCCGACTTGGGCCCCAGGTTCGTGGTGGCGACCTCGTAGTCGCCCCCACCGCTGGGGTAGGCACGCACGTTCTGCCGGTAGGAGGCGACGACGGTGAGCATCACGACGACGACGGCGAGGCCGATCTTCCAGTTGAACGCGTAGGCCGTGATGCCGCCCATGGACAGGGTCAGGAAGATCTCGTCGGGCGCGTACGCCACGGACGACAGGGCGTCGCTGGCGAACACGGGTAGCGCGATGCGCTTCGGCAGCAACGTCTCCCCGAGCTGGGTGCTGCGAAGCTTGCGTCCGACGAGCGTCCGCTTGACGGACTCGACCATGCCCACGAGCGACGATCGTAGACCTGTCGGGGTCGCCGCGCCGGGCGCCCCGGAGACGGGCTCCGGGCAGGTCGCGACGGGTGTAGCGTCGCCTCGTGCACATCGTCATCATGGGCTGCGGACGCGTCGGCTCGACGCTGACGCGCAGCCTCGAGGAGCGCGGCCACTCCACGGCCGTCATCGACTCCAACCCCGACGCGTTCCGCCGCCTCGGCCCGGACTTCACCGGCACCACGGTGACCGGCATGGGCTTCGACCGCGAGGTCCTGCGTGCGGCCGGCATCGAGCAGGCCGACGGCTTCGCCGCGGTCTCGAGCGGCGACAACTCCAACATCATCTCGGCACGGGTCGCGCGCGAGCAGTTCGGCGTCGACAACGTCGTGGCCCGCATCTACGACCCGGGCCGCGCCGAGGTGTACGAGCGCCTGGGCGTCCCCACGGTCGCCACGGTGCCGTGGGCGGCCGACCAGGTCCTGCGTCGGCTCGTCCCGGCCGGCTCGGAGCCCGCCTGGCGCGACCCGTCCGGCCAGCTGCGTCTCGACACCCTCTACGCCCCGTTCCCGTGGATCGGTCACGAGGTCTCGAGCCTCGAGGACGCAGCAGGGGTCCGCGTGGCCTACCTGACGCGTCTCGGGTCCGGCCTGGTCGCCAGCGGACGCACGGTGCTGCAGGAGGGTGACCTGCTCGCCGTCTTCATGCGCGAGGGCGATGCCGACCAGGCCCACCGCGTGCTCGAGTCCGGACCTGAGGAGGCCTGATGCGCGTCGCCATCGCGGGAGCCGGTGCCGTCGGTCGTTCGGTCGCGCTCGAGCTCACCGAGAACGGGCACCAGGTGCTCCTGATCGACAAGTCCCCCGGGTCCATCCGGTCCGACCTCGTGCCGAAGGCGCAGTGGCTGCTCGCCGACGCGTGCGAGATGTCCTCCCTCGAGGAGGCCGGCCTGCAGACCTGTGACGTGGTCATCGCCGCGACGGGCGACGACAAGGTCAACCTGGTCGTCTCGCTGCTGGCCAAGACGGAGTTCTCGGTCCCCCGGACCGTCGGTCGCGTCAACCACCCGAGCAACGAGTGGCTGTTCGGCGAGACGTGGGGCGTCGACGTGGCGGTCTCGACCCCGCGGCTCATGTCGGCACTGGTGGAGGAGGCGGTGTCGGTGGGCGACCTCGTGCGCCTGTTCACCTTCCGTCAGAGCAACACCAGCCTGGTCGAGCTGACGATGCCCGACGACTCCCCCTTCGCCGGTCGCCTGGTGCGCGACGTCCCGTGGCCGCGCGACGTGGTCCTCGTGGCCATCCTGCGCGACAACGCGATCGAGACGCCCGACCCGGAGCGCTCGCTCGAGGCGGGCGACGAGCTCCTGTTCGTCACCGCACCGGACGCGGAGGACGAGATCGGCGCGCTGCTCTCCCCCAAGTCCTGAGCGCCTCCTCCTGCTGCACGTTCGGTCGCTGCTGCGTCGCCGTGGCTGCGCGCGGGCGTGGTCTCCGAGAGGGCCTCGACCGGAGCAGGGGCTCTGGGCCCGGGTGGGTCTGCGGGGCGCGGCCAAGATTCTCCCTCTGCGCGTGATCCACGCACGATTCTTCCTTCGCGTGGACCGTGCCTCGCGAAGGAAGCATCGTGGGGACGCGCAGGGGCCCCGTAGGGGCAGTGATTCTCCATCGTCGCGGAACGGTCCGCGAGAAGGGAGAACCTCTGCCCACTCAACGCGTGAAGTGCCCCGGCGGACGCACGATTCTGCCTTCGCGCGTAGATACCCAACGATGCTGCGTTCGCGACGGGATCCGACCACGAACGCAGCATCCTTCGCCCCCTCACGCACGAACGCAGAATCCTGCGTCCCCCGGAGCCACGCTCCGAGAGCTCGACCAAGCCCGGACCCATCCGCCGGTCGAGGCCCTTTCGGAGACCGACCCGCCTCGGCGCCACAGCGACGCAGCCGCAGAAGAAAACCCACCAGCGGGAGCGCAGCAGCAGGCGAAGACCACCCCGAGCAACGCAGCCGCAGGACACGACCCACCCGCGGGAGCGCAGCCGCAGGACACGACCCACCCGCGGAAGCGCAGCCGCAGGTCGACCGCCCCTCGCCCCCGCCTCGCGGACGCGGACTCAGCGAGAAGCGGGCGGCTCCGGCTCCGACCCCAGCTCCGACGCCGACTCCGACTCGATCGGGGTGGAGTTGCGCGACAGCACCCACGCCATCGCCGCGAAGGCCGCGACCTGCAGAGGCCAGCCGAGCACGACCTTGGAGGTGCCGAGCAGCGCCACGTGGTCGCCGGCCCACAGCGGGTACTGCACCACGACCCGCAGGATGCACGGCGCGGCGAACAGCCAGGTCAGCAGGGAGCACAGCCGGACGAGCTGTCGGTCCTCGTGCCACTCGGTGGGCTCGCCGGTGAGGCTGCCGATGAGGAACCCGATGAGGGGCCACCCCACGAGGATCGAGACGATGAACACCGCCGCATAGGCGCCGTTGTAGAGGATCCCGGGCAGGAACACGTCGCGAGCCTCGCCGCTGCGCGACGCGAAGACGGCGGCGATGGCGATGCCGATCAGGGCGTTCAGCACGAACTGCACGGTGGAGCGCTGCGCGAGCCGCACCAGGAGCAGCAGGACCGCCGCACCGACGCTCGCGACGAGCGAGGTCCGCAGGTCCTGCGTGCTGATCCAGCAGATCGTGAACACGATCGTGGGCACGGCGCTCTCGACGATGCCGCGCCCACCGCCGAGCGCCTCGGAGAGCTTGGACCGCACCAGCTGCTCGACGGTGGCGACGCTCGCCCCGCCCTCGCTCATGCGTCCAGCTCGTAGCGCGGGTTGTAGAGCACGAAGGCGTCGCCACGACGGCCGATGCGGCCGTGCACGGTCAGGCGCCGCCCGGGCTCGATGCCTTCGATCCGACGCCGCCCCAGCCACACGAGGGTGACCTGACCGGACCCGTCGTAGAGCTGCGCCTCGAGGGCGCTCGCACCGTCGGCGACCGGGCGGGTCGTCACGGACCGCAGCTCACCGTGCAGCGAGCAGACCGAACGTTCGGCCTGGGCGGTGAGCAGACGGCAGCCCGCGGCGTCGGCGCTGCGCTTCAGCTCCTGGTCCTCGAGCTGCTCGAGGGTCGCGCGGCGCATCGGGCGGCGCAGTCGGGATGCCATGTCTCGATCCTAGGCCGCGCGCCTCAGGCCGGGGTGCCGCGGCCGGGCGGCTCCTCGGCCACCGCACCTTCGGGCACCTCGATGAGCAAGGCCTCGCGAACCAGCCGTGGCTCGTCCCCGCGGACGACCACGACCTCGCGGAACGCACGCTCGAGGGTTCCCTCCTCGTCGGGCTCGAGCGCGGCCGCCCCGAGGAAGGTCGCGCGCAGCATCCAGCGTGGCCCCTCGACCGCGAGGATCCGCGACGGCTGGACGCCGTCCTGGCCGTCGGGGAGCTTCACGGGCACCTGGACGCGAAGCTCGGGCCCGAACGGTCCGTCGACCTGCTCGGCCGTCCCTTCGAGCCGCTTCACCTCGGCGAGCAGCTCGGCGCGGACGTCGTCCCACAGGCCACCGCTGCGCGGCGCGGCGAAGAGGCGCAGCTCAAGCCCCGACTCCTCCGTGACGAGGACCACGGACCCGGTGGCGCCGCCGTCGTCCTGGGGCACCTGGAGCTGGAACCCGAGGCGTCCGCGGATCCGCAGCGGCCCGAGGTCGATGTAGCCCGTGCCGTCGCCGGTGAAGTCCCGCGAGTCCCAGGGACCGGACGGCTCCTCGGGGGGCGTCGTGGCCGCGACGTCGGGCTCCGTGCCGTTCTCGTCGGTGTGCGCTGCCTGGTCGTCACGCTCGCGGCGTCGACGGATCATGCGTCCTCCCCCATGGATCGGTGGCCTCCGGTGGAGCCGTAGCCCCCGGCGCCTCGGCTGGTGTCCTCGAGTGACTCGACCTCGCGGAAGGTCACGTGCTCGACCCGCTGCACCACGAGCTGGGCGATGCGGTCGCCGCGGGCGATCCGGACGGTCTCGTGCAGGTCGTGGTTGACCAGCAGGACCTTGATCTCCCCGCGGTAGCCGGCATCGATGGTCCCGGGCGTGTTGACCACGGAGAGCCCGTGGCGCAGGGCCAGCCCGGACCGTGGGTGGACGAACGCCGCGTAGCCGTCGGGCAGGGCCACGGCGATGCCCGTGGGCACGAGCACGCGCTCTCCCGGCGCGAGGATCGCGTCCTCGGCGGCGTGCAGGTCGGCACCCGCGTCACCCGGGTGCGCGTAGGTCGGGGCCGGGAGCCGCGGGTCGAGGCGACGCACCGCGATCTCGAGCATGCTCGCGACCCTACTCGGGCCGACCACGCCCGGATGCGGCAGGCTGGGAGCGTGCAGACCCGTCGTGAGCGACTCCTCGCTCCCCCCGCGTGGTGGATCGCCGTCGCGGCGTTCGCGATCGCGTGGGGCTGGGTGGCGTTCGTCGTCGCAGGACCGCCGGTCGCGGTCGCCGTGGCGCTGGCGGTCGCCGCCGTGACGGGTGCCCTGCTCTGGTCGTACGGGTCGACGGTCCTCGAGGCCGGGCCCGACGGCCTCCGTGTGGGGCGCGCCCACCTCACGCACGAGCACGTGGGAGCGGTCACGGCGCTCGACTCGGCCGGTGCACGAGCCCTGCTCGGCCCCGGCGCCGACGCCCGCGCCTGGCTGCACGTCCGGCCGTACATCGCCACCGCCGTGCAGGTGGAGGTCCGCGATCCGGCCGACCCCGCGCCCTACTGGGTGGTCTCGACGCGTGATCCGTCCGCGATCGCCCGGGCCCTCGGCCGTCCTGCCGGACCGACCCGACCCGAGCCCACCCCCGACCGACCCAGCGACCAGTCCAGCACCGACCCGAGGTGACGACCATGCCCCGCAAGCGCCGACGCCACGCCTCCCGCACGTCCGCCCCCACGCTCGAGAGCGCCACGCCCGCGCGGCGCCCGTCGCGCTCGAGCCGCAGCACGTGGAGGCTGCTCGACCGTGGCTCCACCGTCGCGGCGGGTCTGCTGGCACGTCAGGTCTCGACGCTGGCCTGGCGGGCCGCGACCGGCAAGAAGCCCCCGACCGCGGGACGACACCCCGAGGTCGAGACCCGCGAGGCCGTCGCCTGGGCCGTCATCGGAGGTGCCCTCGTCGAGGTCGTGAGGCTGCTCGTGCGCCGCGGCGCGGCCGGGTACTGGGTGCGCTCGACGGGCGACCTGCCTCCGGGCATGAAGCCTCTGAAGGGCGCCACCCGCGGTGGCGTCGCCGGAGCAGCGCAGGCGGCGGCACGGACGGCTGGAGAGACGGCGAAGCCGGCCTCCTCACGGAAGCCGGCTCCTGGTCGTCGGCGCTCGCGCTGAGCGAGCTCGGACGGTGCGTCAGTAGGCGCAGTCCCGGCAGATCAGCCGGTTGCCCTTCTCCTCGGCGAGCTGGGAACGGTGGTGGACCAGGAAGCACGACGAGCACGTGAACTCGTCGGACTTGCGCGGGACCACCTGGACGGCCAGCTCCTCGTGGGAGAGGTCGGCACCGGGCAGCTCGAACGACTCGGCCGCTTCGACCTCGTCCTCGTCCACCTTGCCCGAGTTCTTCTCGTGGCGACGCGCCTTGAGCTCCTCGATGCTGTCCTCGGACTGCTCTTCGTCAGTCTTGCGAGGCGCGTCGTAGTCGGTAGCCATGTACCCCTCCGTCGTGTGCGTTCAACCGACGGGATTGTTCCACACCGCTGCAAGCGGCCGTCGGTCAGAACCCACAAGTCCGAACGAGGGCGAAGTATTCCCCTGCAAGCGCGGGATGTGCCGCCATCACGAGGCGAAGATCCGGCGGACCGTCGAGGCCCTCGACGAGCACACCGGCCTCGCGAGCCACCAGACCACCGGCGGCTAGGTCCCAGGGGTGCAGACCCTGCTCGACGTAGGCATCCAGACGGCCGTCGGCGAGGGCGCAGAGGTCGAGTGCGGCCGAGCCGATCCGTCGGATGTCCCTGACGTGCGGCAGCAGCCGGGCCGCGGCCGCCGCCTGGTGCTCGCGGACCTCGCGCACGTAGTTGAAGCCCGTCCCGACGAGCGCCTGGGAGAGCGGCGGCGGCTCCGGAGCACGCAGCGGGACCCGGCGGTCACCGTCCCAGCGCCAGGCACCGCCGTCGAGCACGGCACCCCACCGCTCCCCCGACGCGATGTTCACCACGAAGCCCGCGACCACCCGCTCCGCGGTCGCGTCGGTGACCCGCGCGGCGATGGACACCGCGTACGCGGGGATCCCGTAGACGAAGTTCACCGTCCCGTCGATGGGATCGACCACCCAGTCGACCCCGCTCGTGCCGGCCACGTCGGCCCCTTCCTCGCCGACGAACCCGTCGTCGGGCCGGGCAGCGAGGATGCGGGCACGGATCAGGTCCTCGCTGGCACGGTCGACCTCGGTGACCACGTCGATCGGGCTCGACTTCGTCGCCGCGACCGCGACGCGGCCCTCCGGCCGCTGGCGGCGCACCAGCGCGGCCGCCTCGAGCCCGACGTCGTGCGCCAGGGTCAGGAGCTGCTCACGGTCGGGCAGCACCGACGGGCTCACGGGTGGGCGGGACGGTCGCCGCGCAGGTTCGCGCAGCAGCCCGGCACGCACACCACCGGGTTGGCGGCGCACCGGCCGAGCGTGGCCGGCGTGGGCGACTCGCCACGGTCGATCGCCGCCCGCTCCTGCAGCAGGTCCGTGATCATCGACACGAAGCCGGGGTGCGTCCCCGGGGTGGGCACGCGGACGAACCTCATGCCCAGCGTCGAGGCGGTCTCCGCCGCCTCGGTGTCGAGGTCGTACACGACCTCCATGTGGTCGGACACGAAGCCGATCGGCACCACCACGACGGACGTGACGCCGTCGCCGGCCAGCTGCTCGAGGTGGTCGTTGACGTCGGGCTCCAGCCACGGGGTCCGCGGCGAGCCGGACCGGGAGCAGTAGACGAGGTCCCACGGCACGTCGCGGTGCTGCGGCGCAAGACCCTCCATGACGAGCCGACCGGCCTCGAGGTGCTGGGACCGGTACGCGCCCACGCCCGGCCCGCCGCTCGCGTCGTTCATGGCATCGGGGACCGAGTGGGTCACGAACACCACCCGCGTGCCGTCGGGGGCCTCGTCCAGGGCTGCGTCGGTGTGCTCCACGAAGGGGCGGATGAATCCGGGGTGGTTGAACGGCAGCCGGAGCCGGCTGAGCTCGATGTCGAGGCCCTCGGTCGCGTCGGCGAGGTTCTCGCGGTACTGGCGGCAGCCGGAGTACGAGGAGTACGCGCTCGTGAGGAAGTAGGCGGCGTGACGCACCCCGTCCGCGACCATCGCCTCGAGTGCCTCGCGCAGGTACGGCGTCCAGTTGCGGTTGCCCCAGTAGACCGGCAGGTCGACGTCGCGGTCGGCCAGCTCGCCCTCGAGCGCCGCGATCACGTCGCGGTTGAGGTCGTTGATCGGGCTGCGACCGCCGAACAGGAAGTAGTGCTCGCCCACCTCCTCCAGCCGCTCGCGCGGGATGCCCTTGCCCGCGGTCACGTTCTCCAGGAACGGGACGACGTCGTCGGGCTTCTCCGGCCCGCCGAAGGAGACGTAGAGGAGGGCGTCGAACGGGCGTACATCCATGGCGCCATCGTCCCATGCAGGCCCCCGGCCCGCCGGGGGTAGCCTGCCTGCGCCGAGAATGACGGGCGTCGGCACCCGCCGACGTCGACGAGGAGGTGGCACGATGCGGTCGACCTACGGGCACGTCCTCGCGCTGCCCGGCGCGGCCCTCTTCAGCCTGACCGGGCTGGTGTCGCGCCTCCCGCTCTCGATGGCCTCGCTCGGACTCGTCCTGCTCGTCCGGGAGCACGGGGGCAGCTACGGCGCCGCCGGGCTGGTCGCCGCCGCCTACGTGGCGGCCGCCGCCGTCGTCGCACCGATGCACGGACGGCTCAGCGACCGGTGGGGACAGCGGCGCGTCCTGGTGCTCGCGGGCGCCGGCTACGCCGCGGGCATGCTCGCCGTGATCCTCGCCGTCACCCGCGAGGTCGACGCGCCGTGGCCGCACCTCGCCGCCGCGGTGGGCGGGGTGTTCACGCCCCAGACCGGGTCGCTGGTCCGCGCACGGTGGACCCACCTGCTGCGCGACGACCGTCCGCGGCTCACGACCGCGTTCGCGATCGAGGCCGTCATCGACGAGGTCGTGTTCATCGTCGGCCCAGTGCTCGTGACCTTCCTGACCCTGCAGGTCGCCGACGTCGCGGGCCTCGCGACGGCCACGGCGGCCGCGGTCGTGGGCAGCTGGTTCCTCGCCGCCCAGACCTCGACCGAGCCTCCGACGGGTCGGCACGGGGACGGACCCCGCCCGCCCCTCGGCTGGGCCGTCCTCGGCCCCGTGCTGGTGGCCGCGGTGGGCATCGGCGTGCTCTTCGGCTCGACCGAGGTGCTGGTCGTCGCGTTCACCGAGGCGAAGGGGTCGGCGGGCGCGGCCGGGGTGGTGCTGGCCATCTGGGCGGCCGGCAGCCTCCTGGCCGGCGTGGCGGTCGGACTGCTGCCCTCGCCGTCGGACTCGGTGGCGCGGCTGCGCTGGACCGTCCTGGTCCTCGGCCTGCTCTTCGCGCCCCTGCTCCTGGCGCCGAGCATCGCCTGGCTCGCCGTCGGCATGTTCGTGACCGGCTTCATGATCTCCCCGACCATGATCGCCGCGACCAGCGTGGTCGAGGAGTACGTGCCGCCGACGCGGCTCACGGAGGCCCTCACGTGGACGAGCACCGGCCTGGCCATCGGCGTCGCCCCGGGCGCCGCGGTCGCCGGGGCCGTCGTGGACCGGTTCGGCGCCTCCGCGGGCTTCACCGTCCCCCTGGTCGCCGGCGTCCTCGCCGCGTTCGTGGCCTGGTCCTTCCGGCCACCACCACGACCGGACCGCTCCACCGGCGTGCACGCATCCGCCGCCCCGAGCCCGGCACCCCCGCCGGGGCCCTCGGCGCACTAGGCTGTCGCCCGAGATGAGCCCTACCGCCGAGACGCCGCCCGACGCCCCCCTCGAGGAGCGCGCGGTCGCGCTCGTCCGGCACTGGGTGACCGCCCAGCAGGGACGTGGCCGACGGACCGACCCGGCCGCCCGCCGCCTCGCGACGCTGCTCAAGGACCCGGCCGGACTCGACTTCACGATCGGCTTCGTCGACCGTGTCGTCCGCCCCGAGGACTCCGACGTCGCGGCCCGCAACCTGCGGGACCTCACCCGCTCGCTTCCGGCCTTCCTGCCCTGGACCCAGCGGGTCCTGCTGCGCACCGGCGCCTTCTTCTCGCTGCTCTTCCCGGCACTGGTCGTCGCCACGGCCCGGCGCACGCTGCGCCGCATGGTGGGGCACCTCATCGCCGACGCCCGCCCCGACAAGCTCGGCGGCACGATCGCGACCCTGCGCAAGAACGGCGACCGGCTCAACCTCAACCTGCTCGGCGAGGCGGTGCTGGGCGAGGGCGAGGCCGTGCGCCGACGCGACCGCACCCTCGAGCTCCTGCGGCGCGACGACGTCGACTACGTCTCCGTGAAGGTCTCGGCCGTCGCCAGCCAGCTGTCCATGTGGGCGTTCGACGAGACCGTGGATCGCGTCGTCGAGCGCCTCGCACCGCTGTACGAGGTCGCCGCGGAACGCGGCTCGTTCATCAACCTCGACATGGAGGAGTACCGCGACCTCGACCTCACGATCGCGGTCTTCACCCGCGTCCTGGAGGAGCACCCGGACCTCGAGGCCGGGATCGTCCTGCAGGCCTACCTGCCGGACGCGCTCGCGGCGATGCAGCGCATTCAGGCGTGGGCCCGCGCCCGCCGGGAGGCCGGCGGCGCCTCCGTCAAGGTGCGCCTCGTCAAGGGCGCCAACCTCGCCATGGAGCGGGTCGACGCCACCGTCCACGGCTGGCCCCTCGCCACCTGGTCCTCCAAGCAGGAGACCGACACGCACTACAAGCGCGTGCTGCGCTGGGCCCTCACCCCCGAGCGCGTCGACGCCGTCCGGATCGGCGTGGCCGGGCAGAACCTCTTCGACGTCGCCTACGCCTGGCTGCTCGCCGGCGAGCGATCCGTGCGGGAGGGTGTCGACTTCGAGATGCTGCTGGGCCTGTCTCTTATAAACATATCCGAGCCCACGAGACCGGCTAACCAATCTCGG
>NZ_JANLGG010000001.1:107711-156262 GCF_024655735.1 Aeromicrobium sp. 50.2.37 | reverse complement strand
CCCACTGCTGCTCTACACGCCCGTGGTGCACCCCGACGAGTTCGACGTCGCGATCTCCTACCTGGTCCGCAGGCTCGAGGAGAACGCCAGCTCGGAGAACTTCATGTCGGCCGCGTTCGACCTGGCCGACGACCCCGCGGCGTTCGACCGCGAGGCGGGTCGCTTCCTCGCCTCGGTGAAGGCACTCGACGAGACCGTGCCGCCCCCGCACCGGGTCCAGGACCGCCGCACCGACGCCACCGACCACCACGTGCACGCACACACCGACGGCTTCTCCAACACCCCCGACACCGACCCGTCCACGGCAGGGAACCGGGTGTGGGGCCGTCAGGCGTTGTCCCGGTCGACGTACACCCAGCTCGGCATCTCCACGATCGAGTCGAGCCGCGTCCACGGCCCGGCCTCCCTCGAGACCCTCGTGCGGGACGCGCGGACCGCCGCGACCGCCTGGTCCGCCCGTGGGGCCGAGGTCCGGGCATGGATCCTGCACCAGGCCGCCGGGGCGCTCGAGACCCGGCGGGGCGACCTCGTCGCCGTCATGGCGGCCGAGACCGGCAAGACGATCGCCGAGGCCGACGTCGAGGTCAGCGAGGCCATCGACTTCGCGCACTACTACGCCGAGGCGGCCCGTCGCCTCGAGGTCGTCGACGGTGCCGCGTTCCACCCGGTCGGCCTGACGGTCGTCACCCCGCCGTGGAACTTCCCCGTCGCGATCCCGTGCGGCTCGGTGCTGTCGGCCCTCGCCGCCGGGAGTGCCGTGGTGATCAAGCCCGCACCGCAGAGCCCCCGATGCGCCGCCGTCATGGTGGAGGCGCTGTGGCAGGGCGGTGTGCCGCGCGACGTGCTGCGCTACGTGAGCATGGACGAGGGCGAGCTGAGCAAGTCCCTCGTGTCGCACCCCGCGGTCGACCGGTTGATCCTCACCGGCTCCTGGGAGACGGCGGCCCTGTTCCGCTCGTGGCGGCCCGACCTGCCGCTGCTGGCCGAGACGAGCGGGAAGAACGCCCTCGTCGTCACCCCCAGCGCCGACCTCGACCTGGCCGTCGGCGACCTCGTGAAGAGCGCCTTCGGGCACGCCGGGCAGAAGTGCTCGGCGGCGAGCCTCGGCATCCTGGTCGGCTCCGTCGCCACCTCCGAACGCTTCCGTCGCCAGCTCGTCGACGCCGTGACCTCGCTCAAGGTCGGGTGGCCCGACGATCCCGACGTCTCGGTCGGCCCGGTCGTCGAGGCTCCCTCGGGCAAGCTGCTCGACGCGTTGACGGTCCTCGACGACGGCGAGGAGTGGATCGTCCAGCCGCGTCGCCTCGACACCACCGGTCGTCTCTGGTCACCCGGGGTGAAGGTCGGCGTGGCCCCGGGGAGCACCTACCACCGCACCGAGTACTTCGGGCCCGTCCTCGGGCTCATGCACGCCGCCGACCTCGACGAGGCGATCGCCTGGCAGAACGCCACCGACTTCGGGCTCACGGCCGGCATCCACTCGCTCGACCCCGACGAGGTCAACCGCTGGATCGACACCGTGGAGGCGGGCAACCTCTACGTGAACCGCGGGATCACCGGCGCGATCGTGCAGCGTCAGCCGTTCGGCGGCTGGAAGCGGTCGAGCGTCGGCGCCTCGAGCAAGGCGGGCGGACCCAACTACCTGACCCACCTGGGCACCTGGACCCGCCGACCGCTGCGCCACGTCCCCGACGACGTCGAGCTCTCGGCCCCGGTGGCCTCGGCGCTCGCGTCGGTGACGCCGCACCTGCTGCAGGACGACGCCGCGCAGCTGGCCGCGGCCGCCCGCTCCGACGAGCTGGCCTGGCAGCGCGAGTTCGGCCGGGAGAAGGACGTCAGCGGACTCGGGGTGGAGCGGAACGTCTTCCGCTACCGACCGACCGAGGTCCACGTGCGCGGTGACGGCGACCTCCTCACCACGGCCCGGGTCGTCCTCGCCGGGCTCCGTGCCGGCAGCCCGGTGACGGTGTCCACGCCCGTGGCGCTGCCCGACGGCCTCGCTCCCGGACAGGTCGTCGAGGACGACGCCGACTGGCTGGACCGCATGGCGCGGGACCGCCCCGGGCGGGTGCGCCTGCTGGCTCCACTCGCACGCGAGCTCGCCTCGGCCGTCGAGGGCGATCCGGACGTCGCCGTCCACGCGGGCGAGGTCACCTGGTCCGGTCGGGTCGAGCTGCTGCCGTTCCTGCGCGAGCAGTCGGTCACGATCACGACGCACCGCTTCGGCAACCACGACCCCGCGTTCGACCGCGTGATGCCGCGCCACTGACCCCGGCTGCCCGTCACCCAGGCGAGCGACGGTGCGCGGGCCGGTGTCAGCCGCGCGCGAGCCCCGGGGGCAGGGGTGCTCGCCATCCCCGCCAGAGGGCGAGCAGCCGCCACACGACGCACAGGGCACCGGCCGACACGTACGCCCACCACCCGAGGTCGGCGCGATGGGCCAGCACGGCCACCAACGCGCCGGTGAAGGCTGGAGTGGCGTAGAGCTCCTCGCGGAAGATCACGGGCACCCGTCCGGCGAGCACGTCGCGCAGGATGCCCCCTCCGATGGCCGTGACCATCCCCAGCAGCGCGGCAGGAAGCACGCCGAGACCGGCCTCGGCCGCCTTCACGCCGCCCGCGACGCAGAACAGCGCCGCCCCCACGGCGTCGAGCACGGCGATCTGCGACTCCCGGCGTCCGAACACCGGGTGGAAGGCGAAGACCACCACGGACGCCACCACGGGCACGACGAGGTAGCGCCAGTCCAGGAGGGCCGCCGGCGGGACGTCGCCGATGAGGACGTCCCGGAGCACGCCGCCACCGAGCCCGGTGACCAGACCCAGGACCGACGCGCCGAACACGTCGAGCTCCTTGCGCACCGCCACGATGGCTCCGGTGCAGGCGAACACGGCGATGCCCAGCAGGTCGAGCGTCACGATCCACACGTCGGGCACGGATCGACCCTAGGACACGCCGCGAGGGGTCGGCAGCCCCGTCCTCGACCCCGTCGTCGGACCACGCGTGTCGCCGCGGTTTGGCAGGGACCGGAGCCTAGGATGACGGAGCAACCAGTGGGAGGACGCTCGATGCGCGAACTCGGCCCCGATCGGCTCAGCGACGACGGACGTTTCCTTGTCCTGCGCGAAGCCGGCCGTCCCGAGCTGTTCCGCGTCCCGATCGATCGACGGCTCGCCGCGCTCGTCGACGCCTCCCCCCGTGCCCGCGGCCGCGCACACGGCCAGATGGAGATCACGATGGAAAGCACGCTCAGCCCCCGCGACATCCAGGCCAGGATCCGGCGCGGTGAGAGTCCCGACCAGGTCGCCGAGTCGGCCGGCGTGCCGACCGAGCAGATCGAGGGCTTCGCCACCCCCGTGCTCGCCGAGCGTGCCTACGTGGCCGAGCAGGCGCGCTCCACCACCATCCGCCGTCGGCACGCGACCGGACCGGGCGTCCTGCTCGGGTCCGCGGTCGACGAGAGCGTGGCCGGCGAAGGCGGCGTCCCCGAGGACGTCAGCTGGGACGCCTGGCGTCGCGAGGACGGTCGTTGGACCGTCCAGGTCCTGGCGCCCAGCGCACTCGAGCCCGCCACCTTCTGCTACGACGCCAAGAGCCGGTACGTCGTCCCGGACGACGAGACCGCTCGCCGGCTCGTGGGCGACGTCGCTCCGCCGGAGGCCTCCGACATGGCCATCGCCGACGCCCTGCGCCCCGACGAGGACCGTCCTGAGCCGTCCGCGGACGAGGCCCGCTCCGCGGAGCCCGCCGAGCCGAGCGGCGAGGCAGCTCGCCACGAGGTCGACGCCGAGCTCCATGCACCGGTGCACTCCCTCAAGGAGGCCCGCGACCGGCGCGCGATGGAGCAGCTGTCGCTCACCGAGGACGTCACCCCCCAGGAGCAGCACCCCTCCGAGGGCGCCGACCAGGAGCCCGCCGAGGCGCACCAGCAGGTCGACGAGGACCTCGACGACGACGAGGGCCACGTGGCCGTCCCCGACACCGTCGCACCGCGCAAGAAGCGCCCCGAGCGTCGCCGGGTGCCCAGCTGGGACGAGATCATGTTCGGCGGACGGAACGACTGAGGCCCGATGCCGGCCACCCCACCTAGGGGAACGGGAGCACGTCGGGCGACAAGGCTGCGGCCTTCGCCGAGGCCGCCGTCATGCGCCGTCGGTGGTGGCGACGGCAGAGGACCTCGTACCCCACCGACGGACGCGGGCGCTGAGGGTCCTCGACGTCGCCGACCACGATCACCTCACCCTCGGTGACCATCTCCCCGTCCTCGGTCCGCGCGTTGTGCGTGGCGCGCTCGCCGCACCAGCAGAGCGCCTCGACCTGGAGCGGGAGCATGCGATCGGCCAGCTCCACGAGCCGGGCCGACCCGTCGAACATCCGCGTGCGGAAGTCCGTCAGGATGCCGAAGCAGAACACGTCGATGTCGAGCTCGTCGGCGATCTTGGCCAGCTGCTCGACCTGGTCGCGCGTGTAGAACTGGGCCTCGTCGCAGACGAGGTAGTCGATGCGCCCGCCCTGGGTCAGCTCGGTCACGACGTGCTCCCAGAAGTGCAGGGAGTCGTCGACCTCCGTCGCCGGGACCGCCAGGCCGAGCCGGCTCGAGAGCGTCGCCTGGCCGGCGCGGTCGTGGGACGTGAAGACCCGACCCACGCGTCCGCGGGCCCGGTGGTTGTGGTCGAGCTGGAGGGCGAGAGTGCTCTTCCCGCAGTCCATCGTCCCGGAGTAGAAGATCAGCTCGGCCACGGGACCATCCTGCCAGCGCCGGTGGCCGCCACGGCGCTCAGGTCGCGAGGAGCACGGGGACGCGCAGCTCGGCCTCGCTGACCGATCCGTGGAAGCCCTTCATGCGCATCTCGAGCGGGAAGTCGTCGGTGCTGAAGACGGCGAAGTCGCCGAGGGCGGCGACCACCACGTCGCCGATCCGTCCCGCGACGGCGGGGTCGATGGGACCGAACCAGTCGTCGAGCTCGTCGCGGGTGCGCACGTCCGCGCGCTCCCCGCAGAAGTCCCGCCACCGGGCCGCGACGGCCTCACGGTCGTGGCGGGCGGTGTACAGGTGCCGGAAGCGGGCCTCGCCCGCCAGCAGGTCCACGCCCTCGAGGAGCGCGGGCGTCGTGCTGACGTCGAAACGCCCCTCCGCAGGGAGGTCGACCATGCCGTGGTCCGCGGTCACGAGGAGCACCGTGTCGGGCGGGAGCAGGTCGCGCAGCTGGGCCGTCTCACGGTCGACGGTCACGAGGACGTCGCGCCACTCCTGGGACGTGCAGCCGTGCGCGTGGCCGGCGTGGTCGAGCCGGGACTCGTAGGCGTAGACCACCGAGCTCGCGGCGTCCTCGACGACCTCGGCCACCACGTCGAGCCGTTCCCAGATGGAGCCGACCCCGTGGAAGGGTGCACCTCGCTGGCTGCACAGCGTCAGGCCTGTGCCCTCGAAGCGCGCCTCGTTCACGCTCCCGGCATTGACACCCGCCTCGTGGAGCCGCTGCAGGACGGTGGGGTGGCGCTGCCACTGCAGCGCGTCGACGTCCTGGTCCCAGGCGAGGGCGTTGAGGCGTCGTCCGGTCTCCGGCACGCGTGAGGTGTACCCGACGACCCCGTGCACCCCGGCGCGAAGACCCGTGCCGAGCGAGGTGAGGCTCGTGACGGTCGTGGACGGGACGCCGCACACCACGTCCGGGACGGACGGCAGCGACGACAGGAAGGGTGCGAGGTGGGCGTGCTCCCGCAGGAGCTCCTCCCCCATGCCGTCGACCAGCAGCACGACGTAGCGCGCAGCGGCCGGGAGCCCCAGGGTGTCGACCAGGCCGGCGCGTCCGCCGCCGGCGACTGCTCCGGCAGACGTGAGGACCTCGTGCAGTCCGCGCCGACCCCGCGGACCGGGCGCGGTCACGCTGAGCCGGTCGTGGCGGCGGAGAGCTGACGGGCGAACACCAGGAGTCGCTCGACGGCCACGCCGCCGTCGGCCGCCGCGCTCAGGCGCAACGAGAAGTCGTCGCCGGTCAGGTTGCCGGTATACCCGTGGTCGGCCTCGCAGTCCGGGTCGCTGCACTGGGCGGGCTCGAGGTCCAGGTGCGACACGGCCCCCCACCCGATGGTGACCACGGCCTCCTCGAGCGTGCCGGAGGTGGCGACCATGCGGGTCACGACTACCGACCTGATCCGGTGGATCGACACGGCCTCGCTCGTGGTGGACGTGTAGGGCCGCGGCAGGAGGTCGTCGGGCGGGTGCTCGTCGGTGTGCACGAGCACGACCCGCGACGGCGTCATCACGAGCACCGTCATGTGCCGACGGATCTCGTCGCGCTCGAACGTCGGTTCGTGGTGGACCACGTGCGCGAGGACGTCCTCACCCGCCAGGGCGTCGCGCAGGCCTGCCGTCACGATCTCGGGGTAGTAGCCGCTGCGCTCGATCTCCTGGAAGACGTCGGCGGCAGGCCCGACGGGGCGCTCACGTCTCATCACGCCAGCGTATCCCTGACCGGACTGCTCAGACGCCGCACGTACCGCTCCTCGCGGCGGCCCGTGGCCGGCACCACCTTCGCGCGGGCGCTCAGCGCCGTCAGCCCGGTCCCGTGCACCAGCACGGGCTCCAGGTCGAGCTCGGCGATCTCGGGCAGGTCGTCCTTCAGCGCCGCCAGACGCAGGATGGTGTCCTGGATCGCCGGCGTGTCGACCGGGTCGGACCCGCGGTAGCCGTACAGGAGCGGCGCCGAGCGCAGGTCGCGGATCATCGACTCCGCGTCGGCGTCGGTCAGGGGCGGGATGCCGTAGGCCCGGTCGCCCAGGAGCTCGCTCGAGGCGCCGGCGAGGCCGAAGGAGACCAGCGGCCCGAACAGGGCGTCCTCGGTGACCGTGAACGACAGCGGGATGCCGTCGGGGGCGGAGCGCTGGACGAAGAAGCGGGTGTCGGCGCGCATGCCCGGCCAGGACGTCAGCTGGCCCCACGCCTCCAGCATGTCGGCGCGGTCCTGGATCCCGTGCCAGATGTGCGCGAGGTCGGGGCGGGCGCGCAGGTGCTCGCTGCCGGCCTTGAGCACGACGTCCCAGCCCAGCTGCTCCGCCGCGGCGACGGCCTCCTCCGGGTCGTGGACGTTGATCCAGGTCCACAGGTCGATCCCGTAGCAGGCCAGGAGTGCGTGCACCTGCTCCGTCGAGAGGATCGCGCCGCGCGGGGCGTGGGCCAGCACGTCACGCACGAGGGCGCGGGCGTCGCCGGTGCGGAAGTCGTCGTGGGCGCGGAACTCCCCGTGGTCGCGAGCCGCCCACTCCGCATAGGTGACCACGCGGGCGAGGGCGCGCACGGCCGACTCCGGTGCCGGGTACGACGGGACCGAGCCGCGGCCCGCGGAGCCACCCTGCACGTCGGGCACGCGGAGGAGCTCCGGGATGCCCTCGGTGCCGAGGAAGGTCGACACGATCGGCTTGTCGGACTGCTCGCCGATCGAGGCCAGCACGTTCGCGACCTCCTCGCCGGAGGTGTTGAGCGGCGGGATGTAGACGACCATCAGGGCGTCGATGTCGTCGGACGCCAGCGCGTTCTCGATGGCCACCTCGAAGTCGTCGGCGCCCGCGTCGGCGCCCAGGGGCACCGAGTCCGCGACCTGCAGACCGGTCGCCGTCGCGGCGTCGGCCACGAGCAGCCCCATGGCGTCGGAGTTGCCCACCACGCAGATCCGGTTGCCGCGCGGCAGTGGCTGGTGGGCCACGAGCTGGGCGACGTCGAACATCTCCTCCAGCGTGTCGACCTGGACCACCCCGGCCTGACGGAACATCGCGTCGACCGCGGCCTGCGGCGCCGTGCTGCGCTTGACCGCGTGCCCCACGGGCACGCCCTGGGTGGAACGGCCCGACTTCACCGCCACGACGGGCTTGGACTCCGAGACCCGACGTGCGATCCGCGAGAACTTGCGCGGGTTGCCGATGGACTCGAGGTAGAGGAGGACGACCTCGGTGTCGTCGTCCTCCTGCCAGTACTGGAGCAGGTCGTTGCCGGAGACGTCGGCGCGGTTGCCCGCCGAGACGAAGGTCGAGAGGCCGAGACCACGTCGCGACACCGACTCCAGGATCGCCGTCCCGAGGGCGCCGGACTGGCAGAAGAACCCGACGCGCCCCTGGGGCGGCATGGCCGTGGACAGCGAGGCGTTCAGCTGCACCCCGGGGGCGGTGTTGATCACACCGAGGCAGTTGGGACCGACGAGCCGCAGGCCGTAGGTGCGGGAGAGGTCGAGCAGCGTCCGCTGCCGCTGACGTCCCTCGGCACCCTCCTCGGCGAACCCGGCCGAGATCACCACCAGCCCGTGCACACCCTTCGCCGCGCAGTCGCGCACGACGTCGTTCACCGAGTCGGCCGGGACGGCCACGATGACCAGGTCGACCTCGTGCGGGATGTCCTTGACGCTCTTGAAGGCGGGTAGCCCCGAGACCGCCTCGGCCTGGCTGTTCACGGCGTAGACGCTGCCCTGGTAGTCGCCGAGGACGAGGTTGCGCACCACGGTCTGGCCGATCGAGCGCTGGCGGCGGCTGGCGCCCACGACGGCGATGCTGCGGGCCGCGAAGATCCGCTCGATCGACGCGGCCTCGGCGCGCTGCTCGCGCGAGCGCATGACTCCCACGGCCGACTCGGTCGGATCGATCCGGAACGACAGCTGCTGGACGCCGTCCTCGACGACGCCCTCGACGGAGTAGCCCATCTCGCGGAAGACCTGGAGCATGCGGTTGTTGCTCGGCAGCACGTCCGCGGTGAACTTGGTGAGGCCGCGCTCGCGGCCCGCCTGGGCGAGGTGCTCGAGCAGGAGCTGACCCACGCCACGGCCCTGGTGGGCGTCCTCCACGAGGAAGGCCACCTCGGCCACGTCGTCGCTGACCGCGTCGTAGCGGCCGACGCCGATGATCGTGTCGTGCAGGGTCAGCACGAAGGCGACCCGACGGTCGAGGTCGACGTTCGTGAAGCGCGCGACGTCGCGATCGGACAGCGTCGGGTACGGGGCGAAGAAGCGGTAGTACTTGGACTCGTCGGAGACGCGCGAGTAGAACGCGACGAACGCCTCGGTGTCCTCGGGGGTGATGGGCCGGAGCTGGGCGACGCGACCGTCCTTGAGCAGCACGTCCGCCTCCCACACCCGGGCACGGTCGGCCGGCGTCGTCGAGGGGTCCTGCGTCACGCGCCCAACCTACCCCGTGCCGGCGCCCGCCTCGGGCACGGAGGAGCCCGGGCGCCCCTCGGGCGGCGTGGCGGCTGGGGCGCACGGCTCCGGACCGGGAGAATCGAGAGGTCGCCCATCGGGTGGCACGTCGTCAGCCAGGAGAGGATGCATGGCCCGCAGCAGCACCCCGAACCCCCCCGAGGAGTTCGACGAGCACATCATCGACACCGACATCACGGACGAGATGAGTGCGAGCTACATCGAGTACGCGTACTCGGTCATCTACTCCCGTGCCATCCCCGACGCTCGCGACGGGCTCAAGCCCGTCCAGCGGCGCACGCTCTTCACGATGGACGACATGGGGCTGCGCAACGACCGCGGCCACGTCAAGAGCGCCCGTGTCGTCGGCGAGGTCATGGGTCGACTGCACCCGCACGGCGACAGCGCCATCTACGACGCGCTCGTCCGGCTCGTCCAGCCGTGGTCCATGCGCCTCCCGCTGGTGGACGGGCACGGCAACTTCGGCTCGCCGGACGACCCGCCCGCGGCCATGCGCTACACCGAGTGCCGCATGGACGAGGCCGCCGAGGCCATGACGGCCTCCATCGACGAGGACACCGTCGACTTCAAGCCCAACTACGACGGTCGCGAGCTGGAGCCGAGCGTGCTGCCGGCGTCGCTGCCGAACCTCCTGGTCAACGGCGCGTCCGGCATCGCCGTCGGCATGGCCACGAACATCGCCCCGCACAACCTCGTCGAGGTCGTGCAGGCGCTGCGGCACCTCATCGAGCACCCGCGGGCCGACCTCGACGACCTCATGCGCTTCATCCCCGGCCCCGACCTGCCGACCGGCGGCAAGATCGTCGGGCTCGACGGTGTCCGCGACGCCTACGCCACGGGGAACGGCTCCTTTCGGATGCGCGCCACCACACGGGTCGAGAACGTGACCCCTCGCCGCAAGGGCATCGTGGTCACCGAGCTGCCCTACAACGTCGGCACCGAGAAGGTCGTCGAGGCCATCAAGAAGCTGGTCCAGGCCAAGAAGCTCCAGGGCATCTCCGACATCAAGAACCTGACCGACCGGCACAAGGGCCTGCAGCTGGTGATCGAGGTCAAGAACGGCATCGTGCCCGAGGTGCTCCTCGAGCAGCTCTACAAGCACACGCCGATGGAGTCGTCGTTCTCGATCAACGCGGTCGCCCTGGTCGACGGCCAGCCCCGCACGCTGGGCCTCAAGGAGATGCTCGAGGTCTTCCTCGCGCACCGGTTCCAGGTGGTCCGTCGGCGCAGCGAGTTCCGGCGCGCCAAGGCCGCCGCCCGGCTGCACCTCGTCGAGGGGCTGTTGGTCGCGATCCTCGACATCGACGAGGTCATCCAGCTGATCCGCAGCAGCGACAACCGCGGTGAGGCACGCAGCCGCCTCATGGGGGTCTTCGACCTGAGCGAGGCCCAGGCCGACTTCATCCTCGACCGCACGCTGGGCAGCCTCACCCGGTTCTCCAGGATCGAGCTCGAGAAGGAGGCCGACGAGCTGCGCGCGGCGATCGAGCGGCTCGAGGAGATCCTCGCCGACGACGCCGTGCTGCGGGCGGTCGTCTCCGACGAGCTCGACGCAGCGGCCCAGCGCTTCGGCACACCGCGACGCACGGTGCTGCTGGAGTCCGCCGGTCAGACCGTCACGGCCGCGGCGCAGCTCGAGGTCGCCGACGATCCGTGCTGGGTGCTGCTGTCGGCCACCGGGCTGCTGGCCCGCACGAGCGACGACGCCCAGCTCGGCGACGTCGGTCGGCGCTCCAAGCACGACGTGGTCGTCTCTGCCGTGGCGGCGACGGCGCGCGGCCAGGTGGGTCTGGTCACCGCCGACGGCACCGTGCACCGACTCGACGTCCTCGACATCCCGACGCTGCCGGCCACCGCGCAGGCCCCGCACCTGCAGGGCGGCCTGCCGCTGCGTGAGCTGCTGGCGGCGTCGGCACCTGCGCTGTGCCTCATGTCGCTGGAGGCCGAGGGTCCCGGACTCGCGCTGGCCACCCGGGCCGGTGTGGTCAAGCGGGTCAAGCCCGAGGTGCTGTCGCGCGACTCCTGGGAGGTCATCGGGCTCGCCGACGGTGACGTCCTGGTGGGCGCTGCCCCGTTGGCCACCGGCGACGAGCAGCTCGTCCTCATCACCTCCGACGCGCAGCTGCTGCGCTTCGAGGCGGGGCTGGTCCGTCCGCAGGGACGGGCTGGCGGCGGTGTGGCAGGCGTCAAGCTGGCGGCAGGTCAGCGGGTGGTGGGCTTCGGCGTGGTGCGCGACGTCGAGTCCGCCCACGTGCTCACGATCTCCGGCTCGGGCGACGCGCTGCCGGGCACGCAGACCGGGGCCGCGAAGGTCAGCCCGCTCTCGGCCTACCCGGCCAAGGGCCGTGCCACCGGCGGTGTGCGCTGCCACCGGCTGCTCAAGGGCGAGGACGGCCTGATCCTCGGTTGGGTCGGCGACGGCACGCCCGTCGCGTGCGCCACGAGCGGCTCGCCCGTGGACCTGCCCGAGGTCGACCCTCGCCGCGACGGCTCGGGGGTCGCGGTGGCGCAGCCCGTGCTCGCCGCCGCCTCGCCCGCAGGTCTGCTCCCCGGACTCCCGACCGTGCGAGACTGAGCGCGTGCGTCCCACCTCTCGTGCCACCCGCTCACGCGTCCTCCTCGTCGTCGCGGCCGCCCTCGCCGGCGCGCTGCTCGTCGGCTGCACCGGAGGCGGTGACGACGCCGAACCCGGCACCGACACCTCCGCCCTCCAGGAGCGGCTCGACACGGCGAAGAAGACGATCGACGAGGCCGAGACGGTCGAGGTCTCGCTCGCGACGTCCTCGGTGCCCGACGGCGTCTCGGGACTGCTCTCGGCCAAGGGCAAGGGCAACCACTCCCCCGCCTTCACCGGTGACGTGAAGGTCTCCACCGGCGGAGCGACCCTGTCGGCCGAGGTGGTCGCGGTGGACGGGACGGTCTACGCCAAGACCGACATCACCCCCGTGTACCTGACGATCGACCCGGCATCCCTGAAGGCGCCGGACCCTGCGGGGCTCATCGACGCCGACACGGGTCTCACCCAGATCCTGGTGCAGACCGACGACCTCGAGGAGGGCAAGAAGTCGCGCGACGGCCAGGACGTCCTGACCTCCATCACGGGCAGACTGCCGGGCTCCGTCGTGTCGCAGATCATCCCTTCGGCTACCAAGGGTGCACGCTTCGACGTCACGTACCGGCTCACGGACGACGACGTGCTGCGCGACGCCACGATGTCCGGCCCGTTCTACGGCGGCAGCACGGACGTCACGTACACGGTGCGTCTGGCCACCTCAGACGAACCGATCGAGATCGAGGCACCGGCCCGCACCGGAGGCAGCTGACCCGTGCGGGACACCGGCAGCTCGGCCGACGAGGCCGACGAGGTCGACGACGCCCGGTCCGAGTCGTCGGGTCCGGTGCTGGCGTCGCGGACGCTGCTCGGGCTCGCCGCGGTGGCGATCGCCTTCGCGGCCGCCGACACGTACGTGGTCGTGCTGGCCCTGCCCGAGATGATGTCGGCCAGCGGGCTCGACGTCGACGAGCTGCAGCGCGCTGCCCCGATCATCTCGGGCTTCCTCCTCGGCTACGTGGGCGTGCTGCCCCTCATCGGGCGCATCTCCGACCTCCGCGGCCGCGTCCCGGTGCTCCTCGGCTCGCTCGTCGTCTTCGCGGTGGGCTCCCTCGTGACCGCCGCTGCCTACGACCTGAACACGATCGTCGCCGGGCGACTGCTGCAGGGCGTCGGAGGCGGTGGACTCATCCCTCCCACGTTGGCACTCGTCGCCGACCTGTGGCCGCCCCGCCGGCGCGGGCTCCCCCTCGGGGTCGTGGGCGCCGTGCAGGAGCTCGGGAGCGTCCTGGGGCCTCTGTACGGAGCGGTCGTGCTGGCCTTCGGCTCGTGGCGCGACATCTTCTGGCTCAACGCAGCCGTCGGCCTGGTTCTCGCCGCCGTCATGCTGCGGCTCCGTGGTGCCGCGGCGGCCGCCCCGTCGGGCGAGCGTGCCGCCTCGGCCCCCAGCGCCCCGTCCGGTCGGCCGGACCTGCCCGGCTTCGGCCTGCTCGCCCTCGCGCTGACCGGCCTCTCGCTCGTCATGCTGCAGCCCGAACGCCTCGTCACCGGCGTCACCGCCGGGCTGGCGTTCCTGCCGGTCACCGGCGACTCCCGCTGGCTGACCCCGCTCGCGCTCGGCACCTACGTCGTCGCCGCCCTGTTCGTGGTGCGCCAGGCCACCGCTCGGCGGCCTCTCGTGCAGTGGCGCAGCTGGGGAGAGATCGCGCGCAGCACCGACCTGGTCGGGGCAGCGCTCCTCGCGGTCGCCCTCGCCGCGGTGATCGTGACCTTCGCCTCCGCCGAGCCGGAGTCCGGGACCCTCTCGCCCCAGGCCCCATGGCTCCTGCCCGTCGCCGCGCTGGCGAGCGTCGGTTTCGTGTACCGGCAGCGCACGGCGACCGAGCCCCTGGTCCCGCGCGGCGCCCTGTCGGCCCGCCCGGCCTGGGGCGCCCTCGTCGTCTCCTTCGTCATCGGGGCCGCGCTCATCGCGGCGCTCGTCGACATCCCCTTCTTCGCCCGGCTCACCGTGTACCGGGACTCCCAGCTCGACGCGGCCCTCGTGCTCGTGCGCTTCCTGGTGGCGCTCCCGGTGGGCGCGGTCCTCGGAGGGTGGCTCCTGCGTCGTGTCCCGGCGTCATGGCTGACCGCGGTGGCCATGCTGGTCAGCGCGGCTGCGTTCTGGCACATGGCCACGTGGGACGCGCAGTCGTTGGCCAGCGAGTGGGAGACACTCTCGCTCGTGGCGGCCGGACTGGGCTTCGGGCTCGCGATCGCACCGGTGAACGCCGTGCTGCTCGAGCACACCGCCGACGCCGTCCACGGCGTGGCGAGCGCCCTGCTCATCGTGGCCCGCATGGTCGGCATGCTCATCGGCGTCTCGGCCCTGACGACCATCGGGCTGCGGGCGTTCTACTCTGCCTCGGCGCGGATCCCCGCGGCGTCGGACCTCTGCACCGGCGAGGTCCAGCTGTGCCAGGCGTACCGCGACGCGGTGCGCGACGCCGGCATCGCGCAGCTGCACGCCGTGTTCCTCGGAGCCGCCGTCTGCGCGGTGGTCGCGGCGGCCCTGTCGCTCTGGCTGCTACGTGAACCTGCTCATACCCGCACGCGCAGCAGCGGTACTACGCTGCCCCTGTGACGGACTTCGACGACCTTCTCGCAGCCAACCGAACCTTCGCCGACTCGTTCGCCCTCACCGGCTTCGACGGCATCGCTCGTGCGGGCGTGGCCATGGTGACGTGCATGGACTCGCGCATCGACCCGCTCGGCATGATCGGCCTCCAGCCCGGTGACGCGAAGATCCTGCGCAACCCCGGCGGCCGGGTGGACGACGACGAGCTCGTGGCCCTCGTGCTGGGCGTGCACCTGCTCCAGGTGAAGCGCGTCCTCGTGGTCGAGCACACCCGGTGCGCGATGGCCTCCTCCACGGAGGAGCAGATCCACGAGCGCGTCTCCAGCAGCACCAGCACCGACTCCACCTGGATGAGCATCGGCCCGATCGACGACCAGGAGCGCCAGCTCCGGGCCGACGTGCACCGCGTGACCTCGCACCCGCTCATCCCGGACTCGATCGACGTCGGCGGGTTCCTCTACGACGTCGACACCGGACTGCTGCAGCAGGTCGTCTGAGCCAGGCTCAGTCCTGGAGCAGCATGCCGTCGGAGTCGTAGGTCCGGCTCTGCACCGCTGCGCCGTCCCCGACGGTGACCTCGAGCAGGGGGTCCTGCCCGATCTGCGGCCTGACCCTGATCATGATCGTGGGGTCGGCATCGGTGTCGACCGCGAACCGGGCGTCGTCGACGGCGCTCTGCACGGCCGACGCGTCGATGCGGGCGAGGTCGGCCACGGGAAGCTCGGGGAGGTCCGCGCGGGTCATGCCCTCCACCCACACGCCCGACGAGTAGGTCCAGTCGGTCGAGGCCGTCGACTCCTCGGTCGTGGCGGTGCCGGTGTCCTCGCCGACGCGGTACGCCGAGACGACCGTGGTCCCGGAGGCGGCTGCGAGGTCGTCCACACGCTCGTCCCACCACTGCTCGACCTGCTCGACCGCGACGCCGTCACTGCTGTCGCCGTCACTGCCACTGACGACGAGGCTCACGACGAGCCCGCCGGCACCCAGCAGGCAGGGAGCCAGGAAGAAGAACGCCACGACGCCGACGATGCAGCCGATCGTCCGGCGGTTGGTGCCGGAGGTGCGCTCGCCCACCTCCGGGGTCCCACCGAACCCGGGAGGCGGCCAGGCACGGCCCGGCGCGTCGCCCGGGCTCGTGGCCGGTGGGTCCGGGACCGGGCTGCTGCCCGCCGACGGGGCAGGCTGCTCGGCCGCCGGCGGCCTCGGGAACGGGGCCCGGGCCGCGTCGCTCGACGGGGCGGGCCGAGGGGGCGGCGGATCTGCCGGACGGTCGGTCAGGTCACGGACCACCATGGCCAGGTCGCCCCGGGTCGCGGCCGCGTCGATCTGCTCCATCCGCAGCGACCGGTCCACGGCCGAGATGCGACCGGCCGCGTAGGCGGCGTCGACGGCGCGTCGAGCGGTGCGCCGGTCCCCGCGTCCGGCTCCCCCGGGATCGCTGATGTCGCTCACGGCGGCATCGTAGCGACGTGGAGCAGGCTCACGCGTCGATGAGGTCGGAGTCGACCTCGTAGGCGCTCTGCACGATGAACTCCTTGCGCGGAGCGACCTCGTTGCCCATCAACAGCTCGAACACGCCGGCAGCGCGCTCGGCGTCGTCGACCGTGAGCCGACGCAGCGTGCGGTGGCGGGGGTCCATCGTGGTCTCGGCCAGCTGGTCGGCGTCCATCTCGCCCAGGCCCTTGTAGCGCTGGATGGGGTCCTTCCAGCGCACGTTGCGGCGCTTGAGGTCGGCCAGGGTGCGCTGCAGCTCGGCGTCGGAGTACGTGTACTGGTACTTCTCCTGCCCCTTCTTGGGGTTGACCAGCTCGATGCGGTGCAGGGGGGGCACGGCCGTGTAGACGCGGCCCTCCTCCACCAGCGGCCGCATGTAGCGGAAGAAGAGCGTGGCCAGCAGGCACCGGATGTGGGCGCCGTCGGAGTCGGCGTCGGCCATGAAGATGATGCGTCCGTACCGCGCCTGGTCCAGGTCGAAGGTGCGGCCCGAGCCGGCGCCGACCACCTGGATGATCGACGAGCACTCCAGGTTCTTGAGCATGTCGCCGACGCTGGCCTTCTGGACGTTCAGGATCTTGCCGCGGATGGGCAGCAGCGCCTGGAACTCCGAATCGCGCGCGGACTTCGCCGTGCCGAGCGCGGAGTCGCCCTCCACGATGAACAGCTCGGTGCGCTCGGCGTCGGCCGCGCGGCAGTCGGCCAGCTTGGCCGGCAGCGCGCTGGACTCCAGGGCGTTCTTGCGACGTTGGTTGTCGCGCTGCTGACGGGCCATGAGCCGGGTGCGCGAGGCGGCGACGACCTTCTCCATGACGAGGCGTGCCTTGGCCTTCTGCGCCGTCTTGGTGGACGTGAGGAACGCCTTGAGCTCGCGCGAGACGACCTGGTTGACGATCTTGGTGACGGCCGGGGTGCCGAGCACCTCCTTCGTCTGGCCCTCGAACTGGGGCTCGGCCAGCCGCACGGTGACCACGGCCGTCATGCCCTCGAGGACGTCGTCCTTGATGACGTCGACGTCGCCGGACTTGAGCAGCCGCGTGGTGCGCAGCGTGTCGTTGAAGGTCTTGGTGAGGCCGCGCTCGAAGCCCTGGACGTGGGTGCCGCCCTTGGGTGTGGCGATGATGTTGACGAAGGACCGGACCTGCGTCTCGTACCCCGTGCCCCAGCGCAGCGCCACGTCGACGCCGAGGTCGCGCTCGACCTCCTGAGGCGTCATGTGGCCCTTGGAGTCCAGCACGGGGACGGTCTCGGTGAAGGCGCCGGAGCCCTGCAGGCGCAGCACCTCGCTCACCGGCTCGTCGGCGGCCAGGAAGTCGCAGTACTCGGTGATGCCGCCGTCGTGCTTGAACGACTCCTCGAGCGGCTCGTCGCCACGCTCGTCGCGGATGACGATCTCGAGTCCCGGCACGAGGAACGACGTCTGCCGTGCACGGGTGACGAGCTCCTCGTAGGAGAACGTCGCGGTCTTGATGAAGATCTGCGGGTCGGCCCAGTACCGCACCCGGGTGCCGGTGACCGTCTTCTTGACCCGGCCGCCCTTGTGCAGGGTGTTGTCGGCCGAGAAGTCCGCGGTCGGTCCGTCGCCGGCGAAGAGGCCCGGCTCACCCCGCCGGAACGACATCGACCACGTGGCACCGGACTTGTCGACCTGCACGTCGAGCCGCGAGGACAGGGCGTTGACCACCGATGCGCCGACGCCGTGCAGGCCGCCGGTGGCGTTGTAGGAACCTCCGCCGAACTTCCCGCCGGCGTGCAGCTTGGTGTACACGACCTCGACCCCGGTCAGCCCTGTCTTGGGCTCGATGTCCACCGGGACGCCACGGCCGTTGTCGCGGACCTCGACGGAGCCGTCGGCGTGGAGCACCACGTCGATGCGGTCGCAGTGACCGTCCAGCGCCTCGTCGACGGAGTTGTCGATGATCTCCCACAGGCAGTGCATGAGTCCGCGGGTGTCGGTGGAACCGATGTACATGCCCGGGCGCTTGCGGACCGCCTCGAGCCCTTCGAGGACGAGCAGGTTGCGTGCGTCGTAGGTCGACAACTCAGGGGCCTCCACCGGGTGGTTTCGCGTCAGGTCGGACGTCGTCGGACGCCATGCGCGCAGGCGATCGCCGACCCTCTGGCCAGCCTAGTCAGAACGTCCCCGGTGACCGGTCTGACACGCGGCGCGCCGACGCACCTCCGCAGGTTTGGCGACGGTCGGCAGTATCTATGTCGTATGTCACCAACTCCGGCGCGGAACAACAGCCCGTGGTTGGATGTTGAGTCAGACGTACCCGCTGAACGACGACGCTGAGGAAGAGAGAACATGATGGCTGCAGTCGCCGAGCTTCCCGGTCTGAACGCGACCGATCGCTGTGACCGTTGCGGTGCGCAGGCGTACGTCCGTGTCGAGCTGGCCGGCGGTGCCGAGCTGCTCTTCTGCGCGCACCACGCCCGTGAGCATGAGGACAAGCTGCGTGAGGTCGCCGTGTCGATCCACGACGAGACCGGTCGACTCGGATCCGAGCCCCCCGTGGCCGCGAATCCCGAGGTCTGACGAGCACGAACGGACGAGAAGGGGCCCCCCCCCCGGCGCGCGGCGGGGGGCGGGGCCCTTCTCGTGGCGTCAGTAGGCCCAGGAACGGGCACCGGAACTACGCCAGATGGCGGTCCAGTGCTCCAGATAGTCCTGGTACAACGCCGGGTCGGTCGTCTCCGTCGTGATCTCGTCGCTGACAATCAGATTGGAACCGGTGAGAGCGGCCGAGCCTGCCTGTACCACGCGGGTGAAGGTACCGGATGACGAGAACGGTTCGCCGTTCGGCGTGATCTCCTCGGTGTTCCACGAGTTCGGCTTGAGCTTGGCCTCCACGAGCATCGTCTTGTCATGCGGCTTGGCATAGGCCGCCGGTACACGGGTCACGGACGTCCGGAGGACGTCGAGGATCGGCTTGCAGATCCGGATGTACTGCTGGCAGTGCGCAGTGCGGTTCACCTTCAGCTCGTCGCGGAACGAGATCGCCTCCACGCTGCATCCGCCCTCCGTGAGCTCGACCAGCTTCTGTGCCACAGCGATGCGGCGGTACTTGAAGCGGTTGTGCTGCAGTCGAATCTTGCACGTGGCGTCGGGAACGACACGTCCGAGCAGGTTGAGCACGGGGTCACGACCGTTCGACGGCGAGGCGGAGATGGGCGTGGGGTAGTAGGTCGTGTTGGACAGCTCGGAGTAGAACATCCCGTTGCGGGCGTACGGCGAGATGTCCTTGCTGTAGCCCTCCTTCTGGGCGTCGGCATAGCCGTAGTTCGTCGCATGCGCCGCGACGTACCTCGGATAGTCGTAGCTGTACTTCTTGCTGATGTTCCGTTCCGCCCACATGTCCTGGAAGAAGCGCTCCATCTGCACGAAGATCTTCTTGTCGTTGTAGGTGGTCCACCCGTTGTTGAACGTGTACTCGCCACTTGGGCCGCCCAGGTTCGCCGAGCCCGACCACACCGCCCCCCGCGCCGGCTTCTTGTCGGCGTCGTAGGTGTCCTTCACCATCAACACCTTGGAGTGCATGATGGCGCCGTTGAGCGGCGAGAGGCACGCGAGACTCTTGCCCTTCTGGCAGATGTGGAAGTGGCCGTGCTTGAGGCTCTCGAGCTTCTTCTGCAACGCTCGAGACTCCTTTGACTGCGAGGCCTTGCCGTGGATCATGTAGACGTCCACGCCCTTCTGCGCGGCCCTGACGAGTTCGCGTCCGACCCGCTTGGAGTTCTCCATCCGCGAGACCGAGATGTAGATCTTGTTCGCCGAGATGGTCGAGGACGGTCGCGGCTTGCCCGTGTTGGGGTCCTCGTACGAGCCGCGGATCAACCGCTCGAGGTCGTTGAGCAGGGTGAAGTCAGAAGCCTTCATGTACGAGCCGTTGGGACGAGAGAAGTTCGCCTCCAACTTCACCTCGTAAGGCGGTCCGTAGGGCCGCGGTGCATCGGCGGCCGACGATTGGGACTCAGCAGCCTGCGCTGCCGCTCGCGCATCGTCTTCCGCCTCCTGCGTCGTCTCGTCCGGCACGGCTTCGGTGCCGGCGCTCGGCGTCGGCTCGGGGGTCTCCTCCGCGGACGTCGGCGAGATGCTCAGGGCGCCGACGACGACGACAGTCGCGGTCAACGTCACCCCGAGACGTCGTGCCAACGTGCTCGATCGGTAGCTTCTAGGCACCGCTGTGTCTCCCCGAGATCGACGTGTGGGTCGCGACAGTCTAACGCACATCGCTCTGCTGTCCGGGCATCCTGCGACTCCGAGGTGCGGAGAGGTCCGGCCCGTGCCACGCTCGGCGAAGTCGGCCACCACGGTCGACGACGAACCGAGGAGACATCATGCAGATCGGCAGCTCGCTCTTCCTGCTGGCAGCAGGCGCCATCCTGGCGTTCGCCGTCCAGGACTCCATCAACGGGGTCGACCTCACCATGGTCGGCTACATCCTCATCGCCGTCGGGGCACTGGGCCTCATCGTGTCCCTGGTCCTCAGCGGCCGCAGCCGCGACCGCCGTGGGGAAGTCCCCCCGCCGCGCTGAGCCGTGCGTCGGCACTCGCGACGCACCACGACGGGCCGGGAGGATCCTCCCGGCCCGGCGTCATGTCTGGACCCAGGTGAGAGCCGTCCGCCTGTGCGGTCTCGCAGGTGAGATCACGCGCTCCACGAACCGGACCGTTGGGAATCCAAACGGACTACGAGGAAGTTCGGCCGACGTCCACACGGGGCGCGGGCTGGAACGCACAACAATTCGGAGGGAGAAGGCCGAAGCTTCGAGATGCGGAAGGACACTGGGGACCCTCGGAGCCGCGGTGACGCTGGGCGTTGCATCTACTTTGTCCGTCGTGGCCGCGTCTGCCAGGGTCGGCGAGTGTCCCTTGACCTCCTTCTCGTCGTCGCAGCCGCGATCACGATTGCCACGACGTTCACGCTTGCCTCTTGGGCAGTTACTCGGCGACTGACGACCGAGGTTCCTCTACGTCGCGGCGGCTGTGTTCGGGGGGCTGTTACCCACGGGGTTCCTCTGAGCAGCTATCGCGTACACAGTGCTCGGCGCCGACAGCTAACCGTTCGGCGCCCCACCCTTGTCCCCGGGCGCGTGGTAGTTCCTCAGCGCGTTGTGCCTGGTCTTATCGGCGAACCCTGCGACGAGTCTCGGGTAGGCGCCGGCTTCGAAGGGCAGCGCTGCGCCCTGATCGGCCAGGATGACGACGGGCAGCACCAGGCTCCGGTCTTGGCGTGCTCGACCTGCCCGGCCCTTCGTGACCGCCGTGTCTACGCCGAGGCGTGGCCCGACGACGGAGGTGTGGGCGGGGATGCTGCCGTCCACACGAGGTCGGCGCAACGACCGTCGTGACGTCCTCGCTCGAGGTAATGGGTCGTGAGGCCGCTACTGGCGGCGGCGTGCCTCAGCCCGCTCGGCGTCGCGCCGACCGCGGTGCCAGATGCGCGAACCGAGGTAGACGCCGCCGACTCCACACACGATCACCAAGAGGAACAGCATCACCAGCAGGATCTCGGTCGGTCCGATCTGTCGCATCACCCGCACGGCGTAAATTGACTCGGTGTGCTCTCGTGACGAGTTCGAGAAGGTCGTACATCTTGGAGGTCAGCGAGCCGATGGCGATGGTGCTCGCTCGGATCGCGGACTTGCTCGAGCGCGGCACTTCGCGTCCGTACTCGTGGTGTCGATCCCGAGGCGTCTGCCGTTCTTGAGGTCATCCGCGTTGCGGTGGTCGACCTCGATCTCGCTCTCCTCGGCGAGCCAGGCGCTGAAGCGTCGGACGGCGAGCTGCCGACTGCAGGCGGTCGAGGCTGCTGCTCCCCCGGCGAGCAGTCCGTCGGTGAAACGCGCGGACTTGGGCCCGGGAGAGGTCGGCTTCGAGGTTGTTGGCGACAGCCCACTTCAGGTAGGTGCGGTCGCCGTCGCCGTAGGACTTGAGCGTCTGCGGACTCTTGCGCTCAGCCCTGAGGCACAGCTCTCAGGCGGTCACAAGCAGCTCGATGTCGGCGGGACGAAGCGTCACGAAACGTCCTCGGCACGAGCCCTATGCCCCTCTCGAGTCCACCAGGCTGCAATGCCCAGCCATCCGATCACGAACACATAGCTCCAGGTGGACCGCACCCCGGGTTCGAAGACGATCAGGACCGCTCGATATGCGGCAAGCAAGACTGCTCCGATGGCCAGCCACGTGTAGAACGTGGGCCTCACACGGGAGAACGACACGCCTAGAACATATCGATATCTGGGCTAGAGGCGCTGTGGGGTGCACAGCGTGCCGCCCACGAGCTCGGACTCTTCCCGGGACTCCAGTCAGACCCGAACTCGTGGGCGCCGCGGCTCAGTCCAGGTAGTCGCGCAGGACCTGGGAGCGGGACGGGTGGCGCAGCTTGCTCATCGTCTTGGACTCGATCTGGCGGATGCGCTCACGCGTGACGCCGTAGACCTTGCCGATCTCGTCGAGCGTCTTCGGCTGGCCGTCGGTCAGGCCGAAGCGCATGGAGACCACGCCGGACTCACGCTCGCTGAGCGTGTCGAGGACGGCGTGCAACTGCTCCTGCAGGAGCGTGAACGACACGGCGTCGGCCGGGACGATGGCCTCGGAGTCCTCGATGAGGTCGCCGAACTCGCTGTCGCCGTCCTCGCCGAGGGGCGTGTGCAGGCTGATGGGCTCACGGCCGTACTTCTGGACCTCGACGACCTTCTCGGGCGTCATGTCCAGCTCGAGCGCCAGCTCCTCCGGCGTGGGCTCGCGGCCCAGGTCCTGCAGCATCTGGCGCTGCACACGGGCCAGCTTGTTGATGACCTCGACCATGTGAACCGGGATGCGGATGGTGCGGGCCTGGTCGGCCATGGCGCGCGTGATGGCCTGACGGATCCACCAGGTGGCGTAGGTCGAGAACTTGAAGCCCTTGGTGTAGTCGAACTTCTCGACCGCACGGATCAGACCGAGGTTGCCCTCCTGAATCAGGTCGAGGAAGAGCATGCCGCGGCCGGTGTAGCGCTTGGCCAGCGAGACCACGAGGCGCAGGTTGGCCTCGAGCAGGTGGTTCTTGGCCCGACGACCGTCGACGACGATCCAGTCGAGCTCCTCACGGACCTTCTCGGAGATGCGACCGCCCTTGGCGAGCTTCTCCTCGGCGAACAGGCCGGCCTCGATGCGCTTGGCCAGCTCGACCTCCTCACCGGCGGTGAGCAGCGAGACCTTGCCGATCTGCTTGAGGTAGTCCTTGACCGGGTCGGCCGTGGCGCCGGCGACCATGACCTGCTGGACGGGCTCGTCGGACTCGTCGGCCGCCGACAGCGTGAAGCTGGACTCCTCGTCCTCCTTCAGCGTCGGGTCGTTCTTGAGATCCTTGACGAACTCCTCGTCGGGGATGTCCGGCAGGATCTTCTTGCCCTGGGCGTCGACCTTCGCGGCCTCGCCTGCGGCGGGCACGTCGAGGACCTCGGCGATGTCGACCGGCTTCTCGGCGGTCTTCTTGGCGGCGGTCTTCTTGGCCGGAGCCTTCTTGGCGGGCGCCTTCTTCGCCTGCGTGGAGGGCGCGGCCTTGCTGGCCGGGGCCTTCTTGGCGGGAGCCTTCTTCGCGGTCGAGGAGGCTGCGGGCTTCTTGGAAGTCTTCGTCACGGGCTCTTCTGATCTCGCGGGTGGGCTGGGCGGTACTGCTCGCGCCCGGTCATCGGGCAAGACATGCTCGGCGAGTCCACTCGCGCGGCCGAACGTGCGACACGGGGTCGCGCTCCGGGCACGGAACTCACGAGCAAATCTCCTCCTTGACCGGTATGAGGGCGCAACAAAGAGGCCTGCGGTCAACCTCTGCGTGATCCAGTCTGCCACGCACGCCCAAGCCTCCGACGGCGGGGGCGCACGTCCCACGGATGCCGGCGCCCGACCCCTCCGGACTCAGTCGGTCGGCCAGCTGTGGACCGGCTCGTTCGCGTGCATGAGCTCGGCGTAGCGGCGCGTGACGGCCTGCAGCGCCTTCACCCGATCGCCGCCGCGCGCGAGCTCGCGCTCGAAGCTGCCGATGAGCCAGGTCGACCCGTTGACGCCGCGGATGCAGCGCTGCTCGATGACGTCGAGCAGGCGTCCGGCCACCGGGCCGTCGACGCCCATCTGCGCGAGACCCTCGTGGGCCAGGGGCAGCAGATGGCGCAGCACCAGCTCGCGCGCGGACACGGTCCCGACCGACGGCCAGTACTGGTCGGTCTCGATGCCGACCCGGGCGGCCTGGTGGAAGTTGTCCTCGGCAGCCTTGAACGACAGCTGCGACCAGACCGGGCGCTCGCTCTGGCGCATGACGTGCACCAGGCCGTAGAAGAGGGCCGCGTTCGCGAGGGTGTCGACCACGGTCGGCCCAGCCGGCAGCAGCCGGTTCTCGACCCTCAGGTGCGGACGTCCGTCGGCCACGTCGTAGATCGGCCGGTTCCACCGGTAGACCGTGCCGTTGTGCAGCCGCAGCTCGGCCAGCGACGGCACGCGCCCGGCCTCGAGCTCCGCGAGCGGGTCCTCGTCCTCCACGATCGGCAGCAGCGCCGGGAAGAAGCGCACGTTCTCCTCGAACAGGTCGAAGACCGAGGTGATCCAGCGCTCCCCGAAGAAGACGCGCGGCCGGACCCCCTGGGTCTTGAGCTCCTCGCTGCGCGTGTCGGTGGCCTGCTCGAAGAGCGGGATGCGCGTCTCGTGCCACAGCTGTCGACCGAGCAGGAACGGCGAGTTGGCGCCCACCGCGACCTGGACCCCGGCGACCGCCTGGGCGGCGTTCCAGGTCGCCGCGAACTCGTCGGGCTCGACCTGCAGGTGCAGCTGGGTACTGGTGCACGCGGCCTCGGGGACGATCGTGTCGGCCGTCGTGGCGAGCCGGTCGACACCGTCGATGACGATCTCGATGTCCTCGCCGCGCGCCGACAGGATCTGGTCCGACAACAGGTGGTAGCGCGGGTTGGGCGACAGCGAGTCGGCGCCGAGGTGCTGCTCGCGCAGCGTGGGCAGCACGCCCACCATCAGCAGGCCCGCCCCCGCCCGCTCCGCCTTCGACTGCGCCTCGTTGAGGTCGCGGCGGACCGTGTCCTCCAGCGTCCGGAAGCCTGCACCGCTCGCCGGCTGCGGCGGGACGTTGATCTCGATGTTGAACAGCCCGAGCTCGGTCTGGAAAGCCTCGTCGGCGATCGCCTCGAGCGCCTCGGCGTTCTTCATCGCGGGATCGCCCACCTCGTCGACGAGGTTGAACTCGATCTCCACGCCGATCTGCGGCTCCCCCACCGAGAAGTCGCGCTCGGAGAGCATGCGCGCGAAGACGTCGAGACATCGACGGACCTTCGCCCGATAGCGGGTCCGGTCCTCACGTGTGAAGGACCTGTCGTCGACGTCCTGCCCCATGGCCCAACCCTAGGGGTCGCGGAGGTCGCGCGCCTCACCGAACGCACGGCCGAGCCAGAGGTGGCCGTGCCCGTCCTGGTGTCGCGAGGTCGCCCGTCAGGTCGCGTCGGCCCCCGGACGTGTCGTCTCGGCCAGCTCGGCCAGGGCCGCTCCACTCACGAGGTGGTGCAACCGGTCCGGGTGCAGGCCCGCGACGAGGGCGCGCTGGAGGCTCTCGGCCATGTCGAAGCAGGGGTCGGCGGCGCGCGCGTGCTCGAGGCCCATCACGGCCTGGGCGCCGTCGCCCACCAGGTAGGCGAGGTAGGCAGCCACCGTGTACGGGACCGCGGCGTACGCCGACGGCGCGTGGCGCGCGAGCTCACGCCATGCCGGCAGGACCCGTTCCGCCTCATCCCTGGAGTACAACGGCCAGAGCCGGTCGCGCACCGCGTGGTGGGTGAGCCACACGCAGGAACGCAGGAGGGCCAGGTCGTCCGGTCGCGCACTGCCCTCGAGGAGGTCGACGACCTGCAGGACCTCCTCGATGCCGGCGTCGCCCACCTGGGCCACGGAGCGCGTCCACGACTGCCGGACGATGTCGCGCTCCACCTCGAGCACCTGCGAGGCCAGCCATCCGCACCGCGGCCCCTGGACGGGGTGCCACCGTCGCTCCAGCGTGGCCCGGTCGGGAAGGATCTCCTGGCCGGCGACGACCGCACAGACGACACCCGGGTGGTGGTCGCTCAGCTCCAGCGGGGTCCCCTCGGCCGGGTCGTCGTCGAAGGTGGTCCAGTACCGCTGCGTGTCGGTCCAGGCCGTGACGACGGGGCGGACCGTCCCGAGTCCGCGCTCGACCGCCCAGGCCGCCTCGCCGGCCGCCTCAGGTCGACGCGAGACGACGAGCACGATGGCACCCTCGGCACCGTTGTTGCGCAGGTGACCCGCCACGAAGCGGGCCAGCTGGGGGACGTGCTCCGCGTCGTGGGGCAGGTCGACGCGCATGCGGAAGCCGAACCGCTGGCGTGGCCCGGACGTGGCGATCGCGCAGATCGACTCCTCGGGCATGAAGCCGAACACGGTCGGCAACAGGTTGAACAGGTCGCCCACGTCGTGGGCCGTGAACACGGGTGCAGTCGTCATGTCTCCACACTCGTGCTCCGTCCCGCGGCCCGACAGGCCCTGCCGCAGACCTGTGGACGGGCGCCGGTCGGCCGCCCGTGGGGCTGTGGACGGGCGTCGGACCGCATCCGTCGGACCAGGGCCGCACAATGGGCCGATGCGGTCCACGGCCTCGGTGCTCCACCTCGACCTCGATGCGTTCTTCGCCTCGGTGGAGCAGCGTGACAAGCCGTCCTTGCGCGGCAAGCCGGTCATCGTGGGCGGGATCGGCCACCGGGGCGTGGTGTCGACCGCCTCCTACGAGGCGCGTGTCCACGGCGTGCGGTCGGCGATGCGCATGGCCGAGGCGCGCTCGCGCTGCCCGCACGCTGCCTTCCTCAGCGGCCGCTTCGACGCCTACCGCGAGGCCAGCGCCCTGGTGATGGCCCGGCTGCGGCAGGAGTCACCGCTCGTCGAGCCGCTGTCGCTCGACGAGGCCTTCGTCGACCTCGCCGCCGGACCGGACCACGATCCCGACCCCGACGCCCTGCTGGCTCGGGTCGAGGCACTCCGGGCCGACATCGAGGACCTCACCCACGGGCTCACCGCGTCGGTGGGCGTCGCCTCCTCCAAGCTGATGGCCAAGATCGCGAGCGAGATCCGCAAGCCCGACGGCCTCTTCGTCGTGGCGCCGGGAACGGAGCTGGAGCTGCTGGGACCCATGCAGGTCACCGCCATCCCCGGCGTCGGGCCGGCCACCGCCGAGCGGCTGAGGCGGACCGGCGTCTCCACGGTCGACGAGCTCCGCTCGCGCGACGAGGACGAGCTGGTCCGTCTGCTCGGCTCGGCCTCGGGGCGCTCGCTCGCGAGACTCTCCCGGGCCGACGACGACCGCCCCGTGGTGGCCGAGCGGGAGGCCAAGTCGATCAGCGTGGAGGACACCTTCCCCGACGACGTCACCGATCGGGCCCGGCTGGAAGGTGTCGTCGAGACGATGGCCCGTCGCGTGGCCGACCGCCTCCGCCGCGGTCGACTCTCGGGCCGCACCGTCACCGTCAAGATCCGGTACCACGACTTCGAGACCCACACCCGGTCCACGACGCTGCCCGGACCCACCGACTCCCCCGGCCTCCTGGCCCGCAGTGCACTGGCGCTGCTCGCCGCCACCGACCTCTCCGGCGGGCTGCGACTCGTCGGGGTCGGCATCAGCGGCCTCGCCGACTGGGTGCAGGACGACCTCTTCGAGGCGGACGAGCCGCTCGACCTCCCTCCCTCCGAGAAGAGCGACACCGCCGCCGACGTCGCGCCGCTCCCACCGGTCAGCTGGAGCCCCGGCAACGACGTGCACCACCGCACGCACGGCGACGGATGGGTCTGGGGTGGCGGTCTGGGCCGGGTCACGGTCCGGTTCGAGACCCGGCTCACCGGACCGGGGCCCGTGCACACCTTCGCGGCCGACGATCCCGATCTCTCCCCCGGGCACGAGGGGCCGACCCGGCCGCGTCGCCCCGACGAGCTCGCAGAGGCGGAGGTCACTGCGGACCTGCCCGACCACGTCTCCGCGCCGCCCGTGGAACCGGGCGATAGCGTCACGGCATGACCTCCTCGCCCCACCCCCCGGTCGCCGCGAAGCACCCGATCACCCGCAGCCACCACGGCGACTCCGTCGAGGACGACTACGAGTGGTTGCGCGACAAGGACGACCCGCGCACCATCGCGCACCTCGAGGCCGAGAACGACTACGCCGAGGCTCGCACCGCCCACCTGGCCGGCCTGCGCGCGCGGCTGTTCGAGGAGATCCGCACTCGCACCCTCGAGACCGACCTGTCCGTGCCCGTGCGGCACGGTCAGTGGTGGTACTACTCGCGCACGTCCGAGGGCAGCCAGTACGCGATCCGCTGCCGCACGCGGGTGGAGTCCCCCGACGACTGGGACCCGCCGGTCCTGGTCCCCGGGGTCCCCGTCCCGGGCGAGGAGGTCCTGCTCGACTCCAACGTCGAGGCCGACGGGCACGAGTTCTTCTCCCTCGGCGGGTTCTCGCTCAGCGACGACGAGAACCTGCTCGCGTGGTCCGTCGACGTGGTCGGCGACGAGCGCTACACGATCCGCGTCAAGGACCTGCGGACCGGCGAGGTCCTGCCCGACGAGATCCCCGGGACGAGCGGCGGGGTCACCTGGTCGGCCGACGGGAGCCACCTCTTCTACACGACCGTGGACGATGCGTGGCGCCCCCACCGGGTGTGGCGGCACCGGCTCGGCACCGACGCATCCGACGTGCTCGTGCACGAGGAGACCGACGAGCGGTTCTTCACCGGCGTCGGCCGCACGCAGTCCGAGCGCTACCTGGTCATCGGCGCGTCTTCGAAGATCACGAGCGAGATGCTCGTGCTCGAGGCCGACGACCCCACGGGCGACTTCCGCGTGGTGATCCCCCGACGCGACGGCGTCGAGTACTCCCTCGAGCACGCGGTGCTGGGCGACCGCGACGTCTTCCTCGTGCTGCACAACGACGACGCCGAGGACTTCGAGCTGGGCTCCGTGCCCGTCGACGCCCCGACGGGCCGGCCCGACGTGGTGGTTCCCCACACGCCGGGCACCCGCCTCGAGGGGGTCGACGTGTTCGCCACGACCCTCGTGCTCTCCTACCGTCGCGCCGCCATGACGCGCGTGGCGGTCGCCCCGCTCGGTCCCGACGGCATCGGGGAGCTCACCGAGATCGACTTCGGCGAGGAGCTGTTCACCGCCGGCGTCGGTGCGAACGCCGAGTGGGACCAGCCGGTGATCCGGCTGGGCATGGGCTCGTTGGTCACCCCCAGCACGGTGCTCGACTACGTGGTCGACACCGGAGAGCTCGTGGTCCGCAAGCAGCAGACCGTCCTCGGGGGCTACGACCCGGCCGACTACGTGCAGCACCGCACGTGGGCCGTCGCCGACGACGGCACGCGTGTGCCGATCTCGCTCGTGGCCCGTGCCGACACCCCGCGCGACGGGTCGGCTCCCGCCCTCCTCTACGGCTACGGCTCCTACGAGATCAGCATGGATCCGGGGATGTCGATCCCTCGTCTGTCACTGCTCGACCGCGGCTTCGTCTTCGCCATCGCGCACGTGCGCGGCGGCGGCGAGCTCGGCCGGGCCTGGTACGACCAGGGCAAGCTGGTGCACAAGAAGAACACCTTCTCCGACTTCGTCGCCGCGGCTCGCCACCTCGTGAGCGAGGGATGGACCAGCGCCGAGCGTCTGGTGGCCGAGGGTGGCAGCGCCGGTGGCCTGCTCGTCGGCGCCGCGCTCAACCTCGCGCCCGACGCGTTCGGTGCGGTCGTCGCCGAGGTCCCGTTCGTCGACGCGCTCACCACCATCCTCGACCCCAGCCTGCCGCTGACCGTGATCGAGTGGGACGAGTGGGGCGATCCCCTGCACGACCCCGACGTGTACGCGTACATGAAGTCCTACTCGCCCTATGAGAACGTGCGCGCCGCCGACTATCCCCCGGTCCTCGCGGTCACGAGCCTCAACGACACCCGCGTGCTCTACGTCGAGCCCGCCAAGTGGGTCGCGCGGCTGCGCGAGCTCTCCACCGGCAGCACGCCGCCCTTGCTCAAGACCGAGATGCACGCCGGCCACGGTGGGGTGAGCGGACGCTACGCCGCGTGGCACGAACGTGCGTGGGAGCTCGCCTGGATCATCGACGCCGTCGGCGCCCCGCACGAGCCGATCGCACCTGTCGGGGCCGGCGCTCCACCGGCTTCGGTCGACGTCGGAGGCCACTCGTAGGCTGGCTCGCGTGCTCCGCATCGCCACCGTCAACGTCAACGGCATCCGTGCCGCTCTCCGCCGGGGCATGGGTCCCTGGCTCGACGCCGTCGAGGCCGACGTCGTCACGCTGCAGGAGGTCCGCGCGCCCGACACGCTCGTCCACGACCTGATGGCCGACAGCGGCTTCCACGTCGTGCACACCGAGGCCGCCGCGAAGGGCCGCGCCGGCGTGGCCGTGCTCAGCCGCACCGAGCCGAAGGCGCACCGCGTGGGGCACGGCGACCCGTCCTTCGACGACGCCGGGCGCTGGATCGAGTCTGACGTGGTCCTCGAGGACGGCAGCCTGCTCACCGTGGTCTCGGCCTACGTGCACTCCGGTGGCGTGGGAACCCCGAGCCAGGACGACAAGTATCGCTTCCTCGACCAGCTGCTGGTGCGCCTCGCCGAGCTGCGCGAGCACGCCGACCACGCGGTCGTGACGGGCGACTTCAACGTCGGCCACACGGAGCGAGACATCAAGAACTGGCGCGGCAACCTCAAGAAGGCCGGTTTCCTGCCGGAGGAGCGCGCCTACCTCGACCGCGTCCGTGACGACCTCGGGTGGGTCGACGTGGCGCGCGCCCACGCCGGCGACGTGGACGGCCCGTACACCTGGTGGTCGTGGCGGGGCCAGGCCTTCGACAACGACACCGGCTGGCGCATCGACTACCAGCTGGCCACGCCCGAGCTGGCCGCGACCGCGGTCGCTGCCAGGGTCGACCGGGCCCCCACCTACGCGGAGCGGTTCTCCGACCACGCGCCGCTCGTCGTCGACTACGACGTCTGAGACGTGGCGCTGGCGCGGGTCCTCGGCCCGGTCCGGGCGACCGGACTCGGTGCCGGCTCCATGCTGGGCGCCGGCATCTTCGTGGCGGTCGGTCCCGTCGTCGGGCGCGCGGGCGACGCCGCCGTGGCGGCCGTCCTCCTCGCGGCGACGGTGGCCGGGCTCAACGCCACCGCGTCGGCCAGGCTGTCGCGGCGCATGCCCGCCGCCGGCGGGACCTACGTCTTCGCCCGCGAGCGTCTCGGACCCACCTGGGGTCATCTGGCCGGCTGGGTGTTCGTGGTCGGCAAGACCGCGTCGTGCGCGGCCATGGCCTTGGCGGTCGGCGCACACCTCTGGCCCGGCCACGCCACGTCGGCGGCGATCCTCGCCGTCGTGGTCCTCACGCTCGTCGACCTCGCCGGCGCCCGACGGTCCGCCGACGCGTTGACCGCCTCGGCGGCCCTGGTCGTCATCGTGGTCGGCGGCTCGGTCCTCCTGCTCCTCGAACGGGGCGCGGTCGTCGCGCCTGTCCCGCCCACCGACGGGCTCGACGTGGTCCAGGCGGCCGCCCTGCTGTTCTTCGCCTTCGCCGGCTACGCCCGGCTGGCCACCCTCGGTGAGGAGGTCCGCGACCCCGAGCGCACCATCCCGCGCGCCATGGCGGTGTCGTTCGTCCTGGTCACCGTGCTCTACCTGCTCGTCGCCCTGGCCGTCTCACGCACCCTCCCCGCCGACGTCGCGTCCGCGAGCGACCGCGCCCTGGCCGACGCCGTCGACACGCTCGGCCGTCCCGCACTGTCCGCCGTCGTGGCCACGACCGCCGTCGTCGCGGCGGGCGGGGCCCTGCTCTCCCTGCTGGGCGGGGTCAGTCGGACCGTGCTGGCGATGGCCCGCGACCGCCACCTCCCGGCGCGCCTGGCGCACGAGTCCTCCCGCGGCGTCCCTGCCTCGGCCCAGGTCGCGGTGAGCCTGGTCGTCGTGGCGGTGCTGCCGTTCGTCGGTGCGGTCGAGGCCGTCGCCGCCTCGAGCGGATGCGTGCTCGTCTACTACGCGCTCACCAACGCCTCGGCCCTCACCCTCGAAGGTTCCGGATACCTGAGGCTGCTGGCACGGATCGGGGCGGCCGGGTGCCTGCTGCTCGTGCTGGCCCTGCCGATCGCCGGGGTCCTGTGGACCCTCGGCGTGGTGGTCGTCGGCCTGCTCGCCGGGCGCGTGACGCGGCGATGACCTCCCACCGCACAGGGTGCATCAGGTCCTGATACATTTGGTTGCATGACGCAACCGGATGTCGCACGACTGGCGCAGGCCCTGCGCGAGCTGGTCTCGGTGATCTCCCGCGAGACGGCCTCCCACCGCCTCAGCCGCACGGCCGCCGGGACGCTCGCCGCACTCGAACGACACGGACCGTCGCGCATCTCGGACCTGACCCGGCTCGAGGCCGTCGGCCAGCCGGCGATGACCGGTCTCGTCCAGCGCCTCGAGGCCTCGGACCTCGTCAGCCGCACGTCCGACCCCAGCGACCGCCGAGCGACGCTCGTGGCGGTCACCGACGCCGGGCGCGACGCCCTGGCGGAGCGCCGTCGACAGCAGGACGCGATGGTCGCCGCCCGGGTCGCCCGACTCCCACCCGACCAGCTCGCCGTGCTCGACGCCGCCGTCGACGCGATCGTCGAGCTCACCCAGGAGGATCATGACCAGCCCCACTGACCGCACCACCGACGCAAGCGGACACGGAGGAGCCCGATCGAGCCTGCTCGGCCAGCCGAAGGCCGTGTACGCCGTGGCCTTCGCCTGCGTGATCTCCTTCATGGGGATCGGCCTGGTGGACCCGATCCTGCCCGCGCTCAAGGAGCAGCTCGACGCCACGGAGAGCCAGGTGACGCTCCTGTTCACCAGCTACCTCGTCGTCACCGCCGTCGCCATGCTCGTCACGAACGCCGTGTCGAGCCGCTTCGGTGCCAAGCGGACGCTCGTCGTCGGCCTGGCCGTCATCGTCGTGTTCGCCGCCCTCGCGGGGTCCAGCGGCAGCATCGAGGGCATCGTCGCCTTCCGCGCCGGCTGGGGCCTGGGCAACGCCCTCTTCATCGCGACGTCGCTCGCCGCGATCGTCTCGAGCGCCCGAGGCGGGTTCGCCGGCGCGATCATCCTGTACGAGGCCGCGCTCGGTCTCGGCATCGCCGCGGGCCCGCTCGTCGGCGGGACGCTCGGCAACATCAGCTGGCGCGGTCCGTTCTACGGCGTCGCCGTCCTCATGTCGATCGCCCTCGTCGCGACCGTCGTGCTCCTGCCCGCCACCCCCAGGCCCGACCACACGACCCCGCTCTCGGCACCCCTGAAGGCACTGCGTCACCGCGGGCTGGCCACGATGAGCATCGCTGCCCTGCTCTACAACTGGGGCTTCTTCACGATGCTCGGGTACGCCCCCTTCCCGATGGCACTGTCGATCACCCAGCTCGGATGGGTGTTCTTCGCCTGGGGCGTCCTGGTGGCCTTCTTCTCGGTGGTCGGTGCACCGTGGTTGCAGCGGCACCTCGGCACGTCCGTGTCGCTGTACGTAGCGTTCACGCTGTTCGCGGTCGACCTGGCCCTGATGGCGGTCGACCCCACCGACCAGCGGCTCATGGTCGGCTGCGTGGTGGCGGCAGGCATCTTCATCGGCATCAACAACACCCTCATGACGCAGGCCGTCATGACGATCTCGCCGGTCGAGCGGCCGGTGGCCTCCGCCGCCTACGGCTTCGTGCGCTTCATCGGCGGCGGTCTCGCCCCCTTCGCCGCAGGTCGACTCGTCGCGGCCACCTCGGTGCACGTGCCGTTCGCGGTGGCCGCCGTGGCCGTGCTCGCCGCGGCCCTGGTCCTGTCCACCGCTCATCGCGCCCTGCGCGACGCCGACGCCGGGCTCGACGAGGACGGTCACCCGGCCGGCGACCCCGAGGAGGTCGCCGGAGAGGTCGCCGACGAGTTCGGCGGAGCGCCCGGCGCCGTGGACGAGGTCCTGCGGTCCAGGTGATCCCCGGGCGGCAGGACCCAGCCGCCTCCGAACATGAGGAAGGGGCGCGCACCCCCCTGGTACGCGCCCCTTCCGATCAGGAGAAGTCCCGGCTCGTCAGTTGAACCGGACCTTCATGGACGTGCCCTTCTCGGACAGCACCCGCACCTTCACACCAGCAGCAGGCAGCTTGACGCCGTGCTGCGGAGCCTCCTCGTAGAAGTACTTCTTGGTGTCGTCGAACAGCGGCGCTGCCGCCTGGCCACGGATGTAGCTGGGCTTGCCGTTCGTGTGCAGGGTCATGGAGTCGGCCTTGCGCGTCGAGAACGGCGCGTCGTAGACCTGGACGCGGGCGCGCCACGGCTTGCCGGTGGACATGTCGGTGATCGGGCGCGGTCGCGCGTCGATCGGCAGGTTCCGACCCTCACCCGGGTGGGTGATGGTGTTGTTGTCGGCCTGCGACGTGTCCCAGTACGAGATCAGCAGACCCGTCTGGTAGGCGTAGTGCTCGACCCAGTCGGGCCTCGTCGTGGCGAAGCCGAAGTTGTACGGCCCCGTCTTCAGGTAGCGGTCGTACGAGACGTACGACCGGTGGCCCATGACGTAGTAGTTGTCGTACTCGTCGGTCGTGGAGGCACCCACGATCGAGAAGCCGTCGAACGTCCAGGCCTCGCCACCGTCCTCGGCGTCGTCGCTCAGCAGCTCGGTGCCACCGGCCGTGACCGACACGTCGTCGACGAACAGGCCGGGCAGCGCCAGGCCGCCGTCCGTCTTGTAGAACACGCGCAGCTGCACGGTCTTGCCGACGTAGGCGTCGAGCGGGACGACGAGGTCGGCCCAGCTCTCCTGCTTCCCGTCGATCCCGGGACGCCCGGAGGTGTCGTCCCCGATCGGGGACCCTCCGATGGTGCCGTCGAGGGCCGTCCAGGTGGAGCCACCGTCGGTGGAGGCCTGCACGTAGGCGTAGTCGTAGCCCTCCTCGATCTCGTAGCGCACCTTCGCCTTCAGCGCGGCGCTGCTGCTGCCGGCGGGGATGGAGACCTCCGTGCTCATCGCGTTCGCCAGGTCGTCACCGGAACCGGAGTAGAACTGCTTGGAGCCGGAGGCCGGTGCGCCGAGCTCGCGCGTGACCTCCTTCTTCGGCAGGACCACGACGGCGCCCTGCGGCTTCGCCGAGTTGTACTCCTGCGGCCCGAGCTCCAGCGTGCGCTTCTCCTTGGTGGCGATCACCTCGTGGTCGAGCCAGCCGAGCTGCAGCTTCTCCCACGCACCGAGGTCGCCGGCACGCTCGCCGAGGGCCTCACCCTTGGCGTTGAGCCGTGACTGAGCCATGAGCGTCCAGAACTCGTTGCTGTTGTCGCCGCCGGCGGTGCTGTAGGCGTCCGGCAGGCCGAGGTCGTGTCCGTACTCGTGGACGAACACCGAGAGCCCGCCGTTCTCGGGCTGGACCGTGTAGTCGCCGATCCAGAGGCCGGTGTCACCGATCTGCGTGCCACCGAGCTGGTTCTGCGACGGACCCGTGACGCCCTGGTCGGTCAGGAAGGCGTACCAGCGGTGCGACCAGATGGCGTCCTCGCCGTACGTCGAGTCGCCGTCCTCCTCACCGTGCCCTGCGTGCACGATCTGGAAGTGGTCGATGTAGCCGTCGGGCTCGTTGAAGTCGCCGTCGCCGTCGAAGTCGTAGCGGTCGTAGACGTCGTACTGCGCCAGCTGCTTCTTGATCTGGGCGTCGGTCTTGCCGGCCTTCTTCTGGTCGGCGACCCACTGGGTCGTCGCGTCCTGGATGAGGTTCCACGTCGAGGCGTCGTCGCGGCCGTAGCGGGCGGTGTTGTACTTCACCTTCACCCAGTCCGAGACGGTCCCGTCGACCGTGTAACGACCCGAGGACTGCTTCTCGTAGTACGTCTTGACCGACTCGACGTTCTTGCCGGTCTTGAAGTAGAGGTCCTGGTAGTGCTTGCGGTCGTAGTCCTCCTGCCAGACCGTCGAGTTGTCCTTCGTGCGGTCCGGCTCCTCGATCTGGTTGTGCAGGGGGCCGTCGAACTTCTCCGGACCCGCGGTGGCCGGGTCGGTGTCGCCGTCGGGGTAGTCCGGGTGACGCTCGTCGCCGAACTCGGCGAGGATGACGAAGACCTTGTCGGCGCGCTCCTGGGAGAGCTCGACGTACTGGTCCTTCTGCTTGCCCTTGGCCGCCTTCGCCTTGGTCTTGGCCGAGGCCTTCTCGTTCCGCATGGCGGCCGCGTCGGCCGGGCTGGCGGCCTTGCCGACCTTGACGACCGTGCTGCCGTTCTTCTCGACGGGCTCGGCGTCGCCGTTGATCACGGACTTGACGGCCTGCTCACGCAGCTCGCGGCGCTTGTCCTCGATGGGGTTGGGCAGGTCGTGATCCTTCTGGATCCGGTCCGCTCCCCCCGTCGGTGGTGCTTGGGCCGCATTCGTCGGCGCCGCGAACGTGAGTCCGAGCGATGCCGCGAGTCCGAGGCCCAGAATGCCTGACGTGACACGCTTCACGTGGTCCCCCCTAGGACGTGGTGTGGTGTGGGCAGTCGATCGACCGCCCACAAGCCCCGCCGACCGGATGGGTCGGACGAGGCACGATGCCGACCAACCTAAGCGGTTGCTGAGAGCAACGGCAGTCTTGACTTTCGAGACGGCTAGTACTAACGAACTAGTTCTTTCGGGCCACTCCGTGAGACAGCGGCACGAACGCCCGGATGACCTGGCAGAGTGATCCGGGTACGGCCGGACGCGCCGTCTCCAGGGGCATGACCGACAGGAACCTTGCATGCGCTCGTTGCTCGTAGGCGGCCTCACGGCCGTCCTCCTCGCCGTCACCGCCGTCGCGGCCCACGCCTACATCGGCTCACCGACCTACCAGAAGCAGATCCTCGACCGCACCAACGCGGTGCGCGCGGACAACGGCCGGGTCGCCCTGAAGCTCCAGACCTGCCTCGACACCTACGCCAACTCGTGGGCGAAGTACCTGGCCACCCAGAAGAAGAGCCTGCAGCACCGGCCCTCGTCGCAGCTCACGACCATCATGAAGCGCTGCAACCTCGACGGCATCGGCGAGAACCTGGCGCGCTACTACCCGACCGGCACCGCCACCGTGAACGCCTGGGTCGGCTCCGCCGGACACCAGCGCAACCAGATCGGCTCCGGGCACCGCTACGTCGGCATCGGCGCCTATCGGGACGCCAACGACCGCTACTACGCCGTCGCGCTGTACGGCAATCCGCGCTGACCGACGCGCCGACACGGACCCTCGCCGCGCCCTGCTCCGTGACCTAGGCTGGACGTGTTGTCGTTGGATCCGGCCGTGCCGGCACCTCGGGGTCCTCGTGGCCCGGGTTGCTCCCAGCGGGTGAGACGACGGACGACGCGCCCGCGACGGTCGCGGACGCACCCGAAGGAGTAGTTGAAGAATGGCAACAGGAACGGTCAAGTGGTTCAACGCCGACAAGGGCTTCGGCTTCATCGCCCCCGACGACGGCAGCGAGGACGTGTTCGCACACTTCAGCGCGATCCAGACGAGCGGCTACCGCTCGCTCAACGAGAACCAGAAGGTCGAGTTCGACGTCGAGCAGGGCCAGAAGGGTCTGCAGGCGGCCAACATCCGCCCGCTGGACTGACCACGGCGCACCCACGGCCCCGTCGAGCGAAGGCTCGACGGGGCCGTGTCACGTCCGGGAGTCCTCGACGAGGCGGCGCTCAGAGTCGGCCGGACTCGTCCCACGCGTGGCAGGCGAAGTCCGTCGCGTCGCGACGGACCCGCGTGCCCAGGTCGAGGCGGTCGTGCGCCGAGGTGGCGCGCAGGGGGCGTCGCGGGAACCGGGCGCGACCGGCGGCGACGTCCGTGGTCTCGTAGTCGAAGATCGTGTCGTCCATGTCATGAGGTTATCCTCATGTTTTCGCGAGCAGCACCCCTACCGGACGGTAGTGTTCGGCGACTCGACGGCGCTCCGCTGCAGGCTTCGTGCTCGGGTGCTGCGCAGGCTCAGCCGTGGTGACGACGCAGCTCGGCGAGACGGCGCCTCATCTCACCCGCCCGCAGGTGGTCGACGTTGAGCGGCGGCTCGAGCGCGGCGACCACCCGGTGCGCGAGGGCGTGGATGCTGTCGCGCTCGGCCGTGGGCCACGTGACGACACGCAGGTGCCGACGCATCCAGTCGGTGAGCGCCGGGTCGTCGAGCGATCTCATCGCCAGGGGCTCGCTCAGGACGACCGCCAGAGCGGCGCGGAACATCGAGCTCCGCGACCGCCCCTCGAGCTGGACGTCCTGCACCAGGTGCCGCAGGCTGTGGACCGCGTCGGGCCAGCGGCCGAGCGCGCCGGCGTGTCCCACGTGCAGGACCCCGGCGCCGACCGGGAGCATGAGACTGCGGTTCAACATGCGCGCACCGTCGGCGTCGACGTGCCAGGCGAACAGCCCCGGCACCTCCTGGATGGCGTCGAGTCGGTCGGGCACCACGGCACCGCCGCCGTCCCCCAGGTGTCGCACGACGAGGGAGACCTCGTCGTCGTCGAGCAGGGGCTCGTCCTGGCCGGCCACGACGGCTGACGACGCGACCGGCGCCGGCTCCGCCCGAACCGGCTCGTCCTGGGTCGACGGGACCCGCACCGCGTCGGAGCCGCCGAGTCCTCGCTGCGGCGACGGATGGGGCTGGACCACGAGCGGAGGACGCGGACGGTCGCGGACCGCGGACAGGTCGTCCGGACGCTCCGGGCCACCGACGGTGACCTCCGCGCCGGCGTCCTGCAGCACGGCCGCCAGGGGCCCGACGTACGCGTGCGGAGCGATGACGTGCACCCGTCGACCGACCACCGCTCCCTCCAACGACTCGAGGCGGACGAGCACCCACTCCGCCCAGACCTGACGGAAGTGCGGACTCAGGTCCCCGAGGGCCCGTGAGTCCGGCGAGACCCATTCCGAGGGGTCCAGGAGCCCGTGCTCGGCCGAGAGCACGTACCACCTCGCCCCACGGGCCTGCGCACGCAGGCGCGCGGACTGGAAGTCGTCGGAGCGGAAGATCTCGCGCGACGGCGCCGGCACGAGCACCCGCTCGCCGTCGCTCGCGACCAGGAGCACGTCGGCCGACTCGGCGGTGGGGTCGGGCACCACCTGCAGCTCACCGGCCAGGCCTGAGCGCTCGATGAGGTCCTCGAAGGTCGAGCCGACGGCTCGGGCGACCGGCTCGGCGTCCCGGTCGACCGCAGGCTCCGCGTCGGACCCGGGCCGGGGTGCGCGCACGACGGTCGCGTCGTGGAAGGCGGAGTCGACGAACGGGTCGACGAACGGGTCGCGCACGGGATCGTCCGTCCCGCGCGACGTGTCGTCCGACGAGCTCGGGCTCACGCTCGTCGGATCGCCGTCCGCCGGGAGGTCGGGGTCGATCTTGCGCTCACCCTCCGGGATCACCTCGTACATCCCCCGGGACACGCGGCGGAAGATCGGCGCCCGGCTCGCGAACTGCGCCTGCTTGGGCCGTCCCCCCTCGCACAGGCCGACCAGGTGCGCGCGGATCGTCGCCTGGCCGATCTCGGGGTAGGTACGCGCGAACCAGCGGTGGACGTCCTCGTAGCGGAAGGGATCGGGCATGGCGGCAGCGCAGTCGTACATGAGCTGCCACACCGGCCGGTCGTACTTCACTGGCTCCCCCACGCTCCTCTCTGCTCCGCCGCTCGCGACGGCAGAGGAGGAGAGCACCCTCCAGGAGGTTCATGACGCAACGGGACGAGGATCACAGGGAATGTCGTCCGGGCGACGGGTGTTGACCCCGACGTACCGAACCCTTCGAGAGGATCACCATGCCGACCGTCGACCTCACCGCCAAGAGCTTCGAGGAGACCGTCACGACCGACGGCATCACCCTCGTGGACTGGTGGGCCTCCTGGTGTGGCCCGTGCCGCCAGTTCGCTCCCGTCTACGACGCCGCCAGCGACCAGCACCCCGACGTCACGTTCGGCAAGATCGACACCGAGGCCGAGCAGGAGCTCGCCGGTGCCGCCGGCATCACGTCGATCCCCACGCTCATGGCGTTCCGTGACGGCGTCCTCGTGTTCAGCCAGCCCGGCGCACTGCCGGCTCCCGCGCTCGACCAGGTGATCCAGGCCGTGCGCGACCTCGACATGGACGACGTGCACCGCCAGGTCGCCGAGGCACAGGCCGCTCAGCCCGAGGTCCCCGAGGAGCTGCGGGACTGAGTCCCGTCCGGCCGGTCAGGCCAGCCCGGCCAGCGCCCGCGCCGTGAGGTCGGCCGCACCGAGGTCGTCCGGCGACGACGGGCGCGCGCCGATGCGCACCGCGACGACGTCGCGGGACGGCACCACGGCCAGGATCTGGTTGCCGTAGCCGATCGCCCAGCGGGCATCGGCCGGCACCTCGGGTGCCAGGCGGCCCGTGGTGGGCGGCCGGTCGGCGCCGAACCCGGCGGCCCGTTCGATGGTCTGCACCCGGCCCTCGGCGTTGACCCACCACAGGCCGCCGTACGCGGCGTTCAGGTCGCTGGAGGGCGTGCCCGTCAGCCGCTGCACCAGGTCGGCCGAGAGGATCCGTCCACCGTCCCAGAGGCCGCCACGGGCCACGAGCAGACCGATCCGCGCCAGGTCGTCGCAGGACGAGCGGATGCCGGAGTACGTGGTGGTGGCGCCCGAGGGGTCGCGGTCCCACGTCGTGTCACGCAGCCCGACGGGGTCGAGCAGCCGCTCCCGCGCGAAGCCCTCCACGTCACCCTCCGTCACCGAGGACAGGACCGCCGCCAGCACCTGGACGGCCATGTTGTCGTACTCCCAGTGCTCACCCGGCGGGTACTCCTGGCCGACACCGAGCGAGAACGCCGTCTTGTCGGGCTCGCGACGGATCATCTGCCCGTAGTCGACGTCGTAGCTCCATCGCCGACCCGACGTCATGGACAGCAGCTGCTCGACCGTCACGTCCGCCGACGGCCCGTCCTGCCACTGCGGGACGTGCTCGGCCACCCGGTCGTCGAGCGAGAGGAGCCCGTCGTCGACGGCGATGCCGACGAGCAGGGCCGTGACGGACTTGGTGACCGAGTAGACCGGGCCGGCGGTGCGCGCTGTCGCGCCCGGCGCCGTCCAGCGGTGCACGAGCGTGCCGTCCTTCACCACGGCGACGCACGTGCTGCCGGTCGCAGCAGCGGCCCGGTCGAGCTCCTCCCAGCGGCCGGCCTCGTCGCGGTCCCACTCAGCCGCGGGCCAGACCTCGGGAGGCGGCGCGAGGGTCGGCAGCGAGCCGCCGAGGGTGCCGTCGCTCCGGAGGTCGCCGTCGTCGGGCGCGCTCGTGCAGGCACCCGCGACCGCGAACACGGAGAGCAGGACGAGGGCGGCGCGCACCCGACCACTGTCTCACCGGACCCCGGCAGCGCGCAGGCTGCGGACCTCGCCGACGCGACCTAGGGTCGGTCCGGACCCACCTCCCCCGAAAGGACCCCCATGATCCTCATCGTCGTGAAGTTCGCCGTACGACCCGAGCACGTCGAGACGTTCCCCGAGGCGGTCGGACCGTTCACCGAGGCCACGCGCGCCGAGGCGGGGAACCTCTTCTTCGAGTGGTCGCGCAGCCTCGAGGACGACCACACCTACGTGCTGGTCGAGGGGTTCGAGGACGACGCCGCGGAGGCGCACGTGTCGAGCGACCACTTCGCGGCCGGCCTGGAGGCCATGCGCCCCCTGCTGGTCTCGACGCCCCAGATCATCAGCCACCAGGTCCCGGTCGACGGATGGGGACCGATGGGTGAGCTGCAGGTCGACTGACCGACGGCCACCGTGGACGCCCTGCACGACGCGCTGGGACCGTGAGGGACAATGGTCGGATGCCCACGACCACCGACCTCAGGCTGCTGCTGAGGCATCCGGTCGACTTCGAGATCGCCGAGGACCCGGCCGACTCGCGCTTCGTGTTCCGGGCTCCGGACGGCGAGCAGCGGGTCACGGCGAACGAGGCCATCGGCGCGCTCAGCCAAGGCATCCGGACCATGAACGCGGACGCCTCGGTGCGCGCCTGGGCCACGCCGGCCATCCTCGCCCTGCGTCTCATGGCCTCCGGGCGGCTGGCCACGCCCGACTCGACCGCCTCGTCCCAGCTACAGGAGGCAGCGCGCGCGATCGGCCCCGACCCGGCCTCGGCGCAGGCCAAGGTGCGGGGCTTCCTGTCCGCCCTGGCGGTCGATGCGCCCGCCGTCGCGACCCAGCCCCAGGACCTCGGTGCAGGCGCTCCCGGACGCTCCGGGAGCTCCGCCTCGACGACCTCGCGCGACGGTGTCGCACCTCCACCCCTGGTGGAGCGCGCGCCCGTGCGGCCGCGCCACTTCAGCGGCCAGCTCGTCGTGACCTTCCGCGCGGCCGAGGACTCCGACGATCCCGAACGACCCGTCGCGGACGTGCGGCTGCGGGTCAAGCCGCTCGACGCCGCCTGGGCCGCGGTCGACGTCGCCGAGATCTGGCGCAAGGACGACCACCACTTCGGACCGGGGTCGCGGCCCGGCGTGCGCACCCTGATCACCACGGCCGCTGCGGCGTGGCCGGCACTCACGCGCCTGCTCGGTCGACTCGACACCGGCTCCGTCCCCGTGACCGCGGCCGAGATCGGCGAGCTGGGACGTACTCGCGTCTCGAGCCTGCTGCGCGCCTACCGCATGGAGGTGCTCTGGCCCGACGGCCTCGTGCGCGAGCTCGACGCCCGCCCCACCGTGCGCCGCGTCGGTGAGGCGATGCCCCACGACCGACCTCGGGCGTTCGCCCGGGCGCAGGTCTTCCGCTTCGACTGGAACCTGGCGCTCGGGGACGAGACGCTGACGTCCGCCGAGCTCGACCTGCTGGCCGAGTCCCAGCACGGGCTCGTCCAGCTGCGCGACCGCTGGGTCCTCGTCGACCCCGCCCGTACTCGGGCGATGCTGGAGCACCGCAGCCAGGAGATCACGGCCCTGGAGGCGCTGCGGGCCGCGGTCACGGGCGAGGTCGAGGTCGACGACGTCCGCACCCAGGTCGACACCGAGGGCTGGCTGGACGACGTGCGCCAGCGACTGGCGCACCAGGGGTCGCGCGACCCGGTCGAGGCGTCCCCCCGGCTCGCCGGGACCTTGCGCGAGTACCAGCGCGACGGGCTGCGGTGGATGGCCCAGCTGGTCGACCTCGGGCTCGGCGGGATCCTCGCCGACGACATGGGCCTGGGCAAGACGGTCATGCTCATCGCGCTGCACCTGCACCTGGAGGACCTCGCCCGGGAGGCCGGCGACGAGCCCGCCCCGACCCTCGTCATCTGCCCGGCGTCCGTCGTGGGCAACTGGGAGCGCGAGATCCGACGCTTCGCCCCCGGCGTCGAGGTCCGTCGCCACCACGGCGCCGGACGCAGCCTCGACGGCGTGGAGGACGGCTTCGTGGTCACCACCTACGCCACCCTGCGACGTGACGCCCGCCTGCTGGCGACGTTCGAGCGAGGCTGGGGCGTCGTGGTCGCCGACGAGGCCCAGTACGTCAAGAACCAGCGCTCCGCCGGCGCCAAGGCGTTGCGGGCGATCCCCTCACCCGTGCGTCTGGCCCTCACGGGCACCCCGGTCGAGAACGGGCTGACCGAGCTCTGGTCGATCCTCGACTGGACCACGCCCGGGCTGCTGGGTGGGCTCGAGGAGTTCCGTCGTCGCTGGTCGCGGCCCATCGAGCGAGGGCAGGACCGCGACCGCGCGGGCGAGCTGTCCCGGCTCGTGCGTCCCTTCGTGCTGCGGCGCCGCAAGAGTGATCCCGGCATCGCACCGGAGCTGCCGCCCAAGACCGAGACGGACTACCGGGTGCACCTGACCCGCGAGCAGGTCGGGCTCTACGAGGCGATCGTCCGCGAGGCCATGGCGCAGATCGAGGCGAGCGACGGCATGCAGCGTCGCGGGCTGGTCGTGCGGCTGCTGACCCAGCTCAAGCAGGTGTGCAACCACCCGGCCCAGCTGTTGCGCGAGCCGAGGAGCACCCTCGCGGGTCGCTCAGGAAAGCTGGAGATGCTCGACGAGCTGGTCGACGAGATCATCGCCGAGGACGGCGCGGTCCTGATATTCACGCAGTACGCCCAGATGGGCCACCTGCTCACGCGGCACCTCGCCGAACGTCGCATCGACGCCCAGTTCCTGCACGGCGGCACCCCGGTCCCGGTCCGCGAGCAGATGGTCACCCGCTTCCAGGCGGGCGAGGTCCCGGTGTTCGTGCTGTCGCTCAAGGCCGGCGGCACCGGGCTCAACCTCACCCGGGCCGACCACGTGATCCACTACGACCGCTGGTGGAACCCCGCCGTCGAGGACCAGGCCACGGACCGCGCGCACCGCATCGGTCAGACCAAGCCGGTCCAGGTGCACCGGATCATCGCCGAGGGAACCATCGAGGAGTCGGTGGCCGAGCTCATCGCCTCCAAGCGGGCCCTGGCCGACGCGGTGGTGAACGCCGGCGAGGGCGCTCTCACGGAGCTGACCGATGCCGAGCTCGGCGACCTCGTCCGCCTGCGCCGCTGAGGGCAGCAGCACCTGCCTCGATCCCCGGACGGGTCTCCGACGTCGCGCGCCGGCCGCGACGTTGCATTGGTCATACCATTGGGGCACACTCCGGGGTGACCTGGCTCACGCCGGTTCCCCCGCTCCCGACCTGGAGACCCTCATGGATCCCATCACCCCCGTGCACGGCACCGGCGTCCTGCTGCTCATCGCGGCCGCCGCGGTCGCGGTGCTGCTCGTGCTCATCATCATCGTGCGCCTGCACGCCTTCATCGCGCTCGTGCTCGTCAGCCTCCTGACGGCCGTGGCCGCCGGCATCCCGCTGGCCGACGTACCGCTCGCCCTCACCTCCGGGTTCGGCTCCACGCTCGCCTCGGTGGCGCTGCTGGTCGGCTTCGGCGTGATGATCGGCCGGCTGCTCGAGGCGTCCGGAGGCGCCCAGGTGCTCGCCGACACCCTGGTCGGGCGCTTCGGCGAGGCCCGAGCACCCTTCGCGCTCGGCGTCGCCGCGTTCCTCTTCGGCCTGCCGATCTTCTTCGACGCCGGCCTCGTCGTGTTCCTCCCGATCATCCTCACGGTCGCACGGCGCTTCGGCGGCTCCGTCCTGCTCTACGGGCTGCCCGCCGCGGGCGCCTTCGCCGCCACGCACGCCTTCCTGCCGCCGCACCCCGGGCCCGTCGCGGCGGGCACCGTCATGGGCGGCGACCTGGGCGTCGTCCTGCTCGTGAACCTGCCGATCGCGATCGTCGCCTGGTACGTCGGCGTCTACCTCTTCTCGCGCTACATCGGCACCCGGGTGCACGTCGACGTGCCGACCCTGCTGCTCGGTGAGCAGCGCGACGGCACCGAGCGCGACGCCGTGACCCCGCCTGCGTTCGGGCTCGTGCTGTCGATCCTGCTCGTGCCCCTCGTCCTCATCGGGCTCAACACCGTCCTCACGACGCTGGTCACGAACGGCACCATCGCCGAGGGCAACCGGCTCGTGGAGTCGCTGGTGCTGCTCGGCAACACCCCCGTCGCACTGCTGCTCACCCTGCTCGTGGCGATCGTGACGATCGGCCGACGCGACCGCAGCCTCGCCGAGACCGGTCAGCTCCTCGACCAGTCGCTCGGACCGGTGTGCTCGGTCATCCTCATCACGGGAGCCGGCGGCATGTTCGGCGGAGTGCTGCGCACCAGCGGCATCGGCGACGCCCTCACCGAGTCCCTCGGAGACCTCGGCGTGCCGCTGCTGCTCCAGGCGTTCCTGCTCGCCACCGCGCTCCGGGTGGCGCAAGGCTCGGCGACGGTCGCCCTCACGACCGCCTCCGGCCTCATCGCCGGCCAGACCGTCGACCTGTCGGACCTGCAGATCGCGCTGCTGGTCACCGCCGTCGCGGCCGGGGCCACCGTGCTCTCGCACGTGAACGACTCCGGCTTCTGGCTCGTCAGTCGCTTCCTCGGCATGGACGAGAAGACGACGCTGCGCACGTGGACCGTGATGGAGACGACGCTGGGCGTGTCGGCCTTCGCGGTCGCCGCGGCGCTCTACCCGCTCGTCGGATGACTTCCGTCGAGCACGACGTGCGGTCAGTCGTCGCGCATCTGGGCGACGACCTCGGCGCAGATCGCGTGCATGGCCGACCGAGCCGCCTCGCCGTCCCGCTCGGCGACGGCCCGCGCGACGGCCGCGTGCAGGCGACGCGCCTCCGGCTTCGGCTCGGACGGCATGAGGTGGTGGTCGGTCCGCCCGCGGAGCACCTCCTCGACCACGCCCCCGAGCGCCTGGAACATCACGTTGCCGGACGCCTGGAGCAGCAGACGGTGAAACGTCACGTCGAGCTCGAGGAACGACCGGAGATCGCCACCGGCGCCGGTGCGCTCGAGGTCGTCGGCCAGGTCGAGCAGCTGCGACCGCACCTCGTCGGAGGCGTGGTGCGCGGCGAGCTCGGCGCTCGGCGGCTCCACGGCCGCACGCAGCTGCGACAGCTGGTGCAGGAGCCGTGCGCGTCCTGGCCCGGCCAGGCGCCAGCGGAGCACCGCCGGCGCGTAGTGGTCCCAGCGGTCCTGCGGGAGCACGGTCACGCCGGTCCGACGTCGGCTCTCCACCAGGCCCATCGAGGCCAGCACCTGGACGACCTCCCGGGCCACGGTGCGCGACACGGCGTAGTCGGCACTGATGGAGTCGAGGGTCAGGGACTCACCGGGCGCCAGGCGGCCGTCGACGACGCGCGGACCCAGGTCCGCCAGGACCTCGGAGTGTGCCGTCACCATGGCGCTGACTCTAGAGCGTGGGAGGTGGCCCGATGAGCGGCGCACTGCAGGTGGTCGTGATGGGGGTCTCCGGCACCGGGAAGAGCGAGGTAGGCAGCCGCGTCGCGGACCGGCTCTCCATGACCTACGTCGAGGGCGACGCCCACCACCCGGCCGCGAACATCGCGAAGATGTCGGCGGGCACGCCCCTCACGGACGACGACCGACGGCCCTGGCTCGAGGAGCTGGCGGGCATCCTTGCCGACCACGCCCGACGCGGGATCCCGACGGTGCTCGGCTGCTCGGCCCTGCGCCGGACCTACCGCGACCTGCTGCGCGGCGACCAGCCGCCCGGCTCCGTGGCCTTCCTGCACCTCGTGGCCGACGTGGACGTGCTCGACGTCCGCATGCGCCGGCGCGAGCACTTCATGCCCCCGACCCTGCTGCGCAGCCAGCTCGACACGCTCGAGCCGCTGGAGCCCGACGAGCCGGGCGTCGCCATCGACGTCGACGCCCCGCTCGACCTGGTGGTCGACCGGGGCGTCGAGGCCGTGCGCGGTCTTCGCTAGAAGAGGCCGCACGTGGACAGGAACGGTGTTCCGGCCACCCGACCCTCGAGGAACGCGAAGGCGTTCGGGAACCCGGCCACCGCTCCCCCGACGTGCGTCGGCGTCACGAGCGTCTGGAACCGCACCTTCGCGCCCTTGGAGCACCAGGAGCGCGCCATGTCGCGATCCTGCGCGTAGTCGACGACGTCGTCGAGCCTCGAGTGGGCGACGAGGCTGGGCACCGTGGGCCGGACGGAGCCGAGACGACGCTCGGCCAGGGCGGCGGCGATGTCCGGGCGGCTCAGGAACGCCGCGATCGGTCGACCGTCGAGCGTGAGGTCGGTCGTGCGGGTGAAGGCGAAGGAGGCGACACCGTCGATGGTGCAGCTGTCCTGCACGCGGTCCAGGAAGTCCTGGCCGCGGGCGTTGAGCAGGTCGCGGATGCCCAGCTGCGGCTCGGCGTCGTCGAGCGCCGCTACGGCGTACCCGAGGAACGCCGCGTACGGCGAGCCGTCGAGCTTCGGAGCCACCCGGGCGAGGTCGGCGGGGACCGCTCCGGCGTAGCCGCCCTTGAGCCTCAGCTCCGGCGCGTACCCGGCCGCGAGCTCCAGCGCGCCCGCGGCAGCGTTGCCACCCTCGGAGTAGCCGGAGACCAGCACCGGCGCGGTGGAGGTGACGATGCCGAGCCTCTGTGCTGCGCGTACCGAGTCGAGGACGTTGCGCCCCAGGGCCCTCGGGTCGACGTAGGGGTGGACGCCGGGCGTGCCGAGACCCTCGTAGTCGGTGACCGCGACCGTGTAGCCGCGCGCGAGCAGGCCCTTGATGAAGGCGCCCTCGTACTCGGTGCCGGCCGCCAGCTGCCTGGACGGCGCGCAGCGGTCGGCCATGCCCTGGGTGCCCACGGCGTAGGCCACGACCGGGCGCTCGCCCCGCCCGATCCAGCGGGTGCGCGGCTGCAGGATGGTGCCGGTGACGTGGGTGGGGCCGTCGGCGTTGGCGCTCACGTACATGACGCGGGTGACGTCGGCCGGGGCCTTCAGCAGCTTCAACGGGTCGAGGTAGAACTGCGACGGCTCGCTGCGCACGACAGAGCCGGGCGCGCCCGACACCGAGGCCGGCGGGGTGTAGAAGTCGGCTGCGGACGCCGGCGGTGCGGCGACGAGCCCGCCCGCGAGGGCCGCTGCGGCGGCAAGGGCGAGGCGTGTCCTGAGCCGCCGTGACCGGCGCGGACGCGGTGATCCGGTGCAGGTCTCGGGTGAGGACGTGGGCATGGACGTGGACATCGGCGACTCCCCCATCGCGCGACACCCTCGGTCGCGCAGGGTGAGCGTGACAGTGACGCGCGTCACGCGTCAAGGGTGGGTGTGGCGGGGGGGGGGGGGGGCGGGCGGGCCGCCCCCCCCGCCCCCCCCCGCCCCCCCG
>NZ_JANLGG010000001.1:93561-107701 GCF_024655735.1 Aeromicrobium sp. 50.2.37 | reverse complement strand
GACCGGACGTCCACCGCTCCCCGCGTCGACGCCGAGGTCAGCCGGCCGAGACGATCTCGTTCGGCACGGCGGGCAGCGTCACCGAGTCCACGACGGCACCCGACGCGACGTCGACCTCGTGCAGCGTGCTGGTGCTCGGGTCGGTCACCCAGGCGGTGTCACCGGAGACGTGCAGCGTCGGGCGGGGCTTCTGCCAGTCGAGCGGCTCACGCCACGGCTCGAGCACGTCGATGGTGTCGAGGCGGTCCCCGGACTCGGCGTCGAGCACGTGCAGCGCACCGTCGGTCCCGAGGACCAGCGCCTCACCGGCCGCCCCGCGCCCGAGGGACCGGAACGAGTAGCTGGTCCCGAGGTCGACGAGGCGGATCTCGTCGGACTCGGTGTCGACGAGGCTGATGCGCTCGGGGCGCTCGAGCTCGGCGTCGGCGTCGACCTTGTAGTCGCCGAGGACGACGCGTGAGCTGCTGCTGCCGGCCTGGTTGCCGATGCGTCCGTAGGCGTCCGGGCTGTCGATCTTCGTCATCTCGCCGTCGCGCACGACCACGACCCCGTCCTCGCAGCCGACGACGGCGACACCGTCCGCAGCCGTGGCCTCGCCGTGCACGCCCGTGCAGTCGTCGGTGCGGGCCTTCTCGGTGCCGTCGGCCCCACGGAGCACCACGGTCGAGCGCGCGTCGGCCGTGCCCTCGGTGTGCAGGAGGTCGCCGTCCAGGTTCACGGCCACACCGTGGTGCGGGGCCGGCAGCTCGACGGTGTCGACGACGGTCGTCGGGTCGTCGGTGGCGAGCTCCTGGATGGTGCCGGCGCCGTCGCTGAAGAGCAGCGTGGTGCCGTCGTGGACCGTGACGTGTCCGGGCTCAGGCGCCTCGAAGGTCTTCCCGAGACGCGGCGCCCCCGCCACGGCGTAGTGCGAGTGGTCGCCGTGCGCCTCGACCTCGACCCCGGTGTCGAGCAGCTGGAAGCCCTCGGCGGTGGAGACGAGCACGTGCCGGTCGTCGCCGGCCGGGTTCACCCGCACGAAGCCCTCGGATGGGAGCGTCGCCACGGGCTCGAGGGAGTCGCGGTCCAGCACGAGCAGACCCTCGTCGGTGGTGAGCACGAGGCGCGGGCCGGAGAGCTGCTGGCCGACGTCGGCGCCGGGCGCGGCGTCCTCGTCGGTTCCGGCGCACGCGGCTGAGCCGAGCGCGAGCGTCGAGATGACCACGGCAAGGCGCAGTCGGGACCGGTGGAGCAGGTGCATGGGTGTCCTGTCGGTAGTTGTTCGAGAATGATTCCCATCAACGTACACGACAACGATTGTCATCAACGGTGGGGTGTCGAGGTCGGCTCGGGGACCTCCGGGTTTGCGTTCGGGGCCGGGGTTCGGTTGGCTCGGGAGTCCTCGACACCTGCACCAGAGGAGCTGTTGTGCCCACCTTGTTCATCGAAGGACGCTGGCGAGAGGCCTCCGACGGCACCACTCGCGCCATCCACTGCCCCGCCGACGGGGCCCTCGTCGCCACGGTCGACGAAGCGACCGAGGAGGATGCCACCGACGCGGTCCGCGCCGCACACGACGCCTTCGAGAACGGCCCCTGGCCCCGCACGCCCTCCCCCGAGCGCGCGGCCCTGCTGCACCGGCTGGCCGATCGCCTGGAGGCCGAGAAGGAGACCGTCGCGCGTCTCGAGGCCCTCGACACCGGCAAGCGCATGGTCGAGGCCCGCATCGACATGGACGACGTGATCGGCGTCTTCCGGCACTTCGCCGGGCTGGCCCAGGCCGATGCCGGCCGCGTCGTCGACGCCGGGATGCCGACGGTCCGCAGCCGCGTCGTGCACGAGCCGGTGGGCGTCTGCACGCTCATCACGCCGTGGAACTTCCCGCTGCTCCAGACGTCGTGGAAGGTCGCGCCTGCGCTGGCGGCCGGCTGCACGTTCGTGCTCAAGCCGAGCGAGCTCACCCCCTCGACCGCGATCTGGCTGGTACGCACCCTGGCCGACCTCGGCCTGCCCGACGGCGTCGCGAACCTGGTGCTCGGCGCGGGCGACCGCGTCGGCCCCGCCCTCACCGAGCCGCGCGAGGTCGACCTCGTCTCCTTCACCGGAGGGCTGGCCACCGGCCGTCGCATCATGGCGTCCGCCGCCCCGACCGTGAAGAAGATCGCCCTCGAGCTCGGGGGCAAGAACCCCAACATCGTCTTCGCCGACGCCGACTGGGACGCGGCGATCGACAACGCCCTCACGGCGGTGTTCCTGGACTCCGGACAGGTCTGCTCCGCCGGCACCCGGCTCGTCGTCGAGGACTCGATCCACGACGCGTTCGTCGACGAGCTCGTCGAGCGTGCGGCCCGCATCCGGCTCGGTGGGCCCGACGACGAGCAGGCCGAGACCGGTCCGCTCATCAGCGCCGCGCACCGCGAGAAGGTCGAGGCGTACGTGGCGGCCGGGATCGAGGAGGGCGCGGTGCTTCGCGTCGGCGGCGCCCGACCCGACGACCCCGCGCTCGCCGACGGCTTCTACTACCTGCCGACGATCCTCGACGAGTGCTCGGCCGACATGTCCTGCGTGCAGGACGAGAGCTTCGGTCCGGTGCTCACGGTGGAGCGCTTCACCGGTGCCGATGCCGACGGTCTCGAGGAGGCCGCGGTCTCGATCGCGAACGACACGATCTACGGCCTGGCCGGTGCCGTGTGGACCCAGGACGCCGGCCGTGCCGAGCGTGTGGCGGCGCGCCTGCGGCACGGCACGATCTGGATCAACGACTACCACCCGTACGTCCCCCAGGCCGAGTGGGGCGGCTTCAAGCAGAGCGGCATCGGGCGCGAGCTCGGCGTCGCCGGGCTCGACGAGTACCGCGAGTCCAAGCACGTCTGGCACAACACCCGCCCCGCGCCGACCGGCTGGTTCGGTGCCCCGCAGGACGAGACCAGCACCGACGACAACGGCACCGAGGAGCACGCGTGAAGACCTACGACTACGTCATCGTCGGCGGCGGGTCCGCCGGCTCCGCCCTGGCCAACCGGCTCAGCGCCGACCCCTCCACGAGCGTGCTGGTGCTCGAGGCCGGGCGCCCCGACACCAAGCTGGACCCCTTCATCCACATGCCTGCGGCCCTGCCGTACCCGATCGGCAACCCGCTCTACGACTGGCGCTACGAGTCCGAGCCCGAGCCCCACATGGGGGGCCGCCGCGTCTTCCACGCCCGCGGAAAGGTCCTCGGCGGGTCGTCGAGCATCAACGGCATGATCTTCCAGCGCGGCAACCCGCTCGACTACGAGCGGTGGGCCGGTGAGCCAGGGCTCGAGCAGTGGGACTACGCCCACTGCCTGCCGTACTTCAAGCGCATGGAGACCTGCCTGGCCGGTGCCGACGCGTGGCGCGGCGGTTCCGGTCCCCTCGTCCTGGAGCGAGGTCCCGCCACGTCCCCGCTCTTCGGGGCGTTCTTCGAGGCCGTCCAGCAGGCCGGCCACCCGCTCACCGACGACGTGAACGGCTACCGCCAGGAGGGCTTCGCCAAGTTCGACCGCAACGTGCACCGCGGACGGCGACTCAGCGCCAGCCAGGCCTACCTGTCACCAGTCAAGCACCGCAAGAACCTGACCGTGCACACGCTCTCCTTCGTCACGGGCCTGAGGACGCAGGGCAACCGCGTGACGGGTGTCGACTACGTGCGCGGCGGACGGCTCGAGCGCTCGGTGCAGGCGGGCGAGGTCATCCTGTGCGGCGGCGCCTTCAACTCCCCCCAGCTGCTGCAGCTGGCCGGCATCGGCAACGCCGAGGAGCTGCGCGCCCTGGGCATCGACCCGGTCGTCGACCTGCCCGGCGTCGGCGAGAACATGCAGGACCACCTCGAGGTCTACATCCAGCACGCCTCCAAGCAGCCCGTGTCGATCGCACCCTGGCTCAAGCACCGCCACAAGCCGCGCATCGGCGCCGAGTGGATGTTCCTGCGCCGCGGCGTCGGCGCCTCCAACCACTTCGAGGCGGGCGGCTTCGTCCGCAGCAACGACCAGGTCGAGTACCCGAACCTGATGTTCCACTTCCTGCCCATCGCCATCCGGTACGACGGGTCCAAGCCCGCGGGCGGCGAGGAGCACGGTGGGCACGGGTACCAGGTGCACATCGGTCCCATGTACTCCGACGTGCGCGGCTCGCTCAAGATCAAGAGCCGCGACCCCCGTGAGCACCCCGCCCTGCGGTTCAACTACCTGTCGACCGAGAACGACCGGCGTGAGTGGATCGAGATGATCCGCGCCGCCCGCGACATCCTCGAGCAGCCCGCGTTCTCGGCCTTCAGCGCCGGCGAGATCTCCCCCGGCCCGTCCGTCGAGACCGACCAGGAGATCCTCGACTGGGTCGCCAAGGACGCCGAGACCGCCCTGCACCCCTCGTGCACGGCCAAGATGGGCACCGACGACCTCAGCGTCGTCGACCCGGCCACCATGCGGGTGCACGGCACCGAGGGCCTGCGGGTCGTCGACGCGTCGGTCTTCCCGTACGTCACGAACGGCAACATCTACGCGCCGGTGATGATGGTGGCCGAGAAGGCCGCCGACCTCATCGCGGGCAACACACCCCTGGCGCCCGAGGCCGTGCCGTTCTACCGTCACGGGACCGGAATGCCCCTGTGGCCCGAGGGCGACCCGCGCAACGACGCCGCCCCCGGCACGGTGGCGGCACCCACGGCAGGAGACCGACGATGAGCACTCCCACCACCGACGACGTGCGCACGGACAGCCCGCCGGACGCCTCACCCCCGGTGAACTGGGTGGTGCTCGGCGCGGCCGCCGGCGTCACCCTCGCCGTGAGCCTGTGGTGCGTGATCGCCCCGGAGAACGCGGAGTCCACCCTCGGCAGCGTGGTCGCCTGGACCACCGAGTGGCTCGGCTGGTACTACATCCTGCTGGCGACGGTGATCCTCGCGTTCGTCGTGTATCTCGGGGTCTCCCGCCACGGACGCACCAGGCTCGGGCCCGAGCACGCGCGACCGGAGTTCAGCACCTTCTCGTGGGCGGCCATGCTGTTCGCCGCCGGCATCGGCACCGACCTCATGTTCTTCGCCGTCGCCGAGCCGGTGACGCAGTACCTCGCTCCTCCGTCCGGACAGCCCGAGACCGTCGAGGCGGCGCGCGAGGCCACGGTCTGGACCCTGTTCCACTACGGCATCACCGGCTGGGGCATGTATGCCCTCATGGGCATCGCACTCGGCTTCTTCGCCTACCGGATGAACCTCCCGCTCGCGATCCGCTCAGCGCTCTACCCCCTCATCGGGCGGCGCGTCGACGGGTACGCCGGCGACGCGGTCGACACGGCGGCCGTGCTGGGCACGATCTTCGGCGTCGCCACCACGCTCGGCATCGGGGTGGTGCAGCTGAACTTCGGCCTGAACCAGCTCCTGGGGGTGCCGCAGAACAAGGCCGTGCAGATCGGCATCGTGGTCGTGGGGGTCGGCGCGGCCACCGTGTCGGCCGTCTCCGGCGTCGACAAGGGCATCAAGCGGCTCTCGCAGCTGAACGTGTTCCTCGCGATCGGGCTCGCCGCCTGGATCCTCGTGACCGGCAAGACCGCCTACCTGCTCAACGCACTGGTGCTGAACGTCGGCGACTTCGTCCGCCTGTTCCCCGACATGACCATGCAGACCTTCGCCTACGAGGACACCGGCGACTGGATGAGCTACTGGACCTTGTTCTTCTGGGCCTGGTGGATCGCCTGGTCGGCCTTCGTCGGGCTGTTCCTCGCGCGCATCTCGCGGGGGCGGACCATCCGACAGTTCGTGGCGGGCACGCTGATCATCCCGTTCCTGTACATCCTCATGTGGGTCTCGATCTTCGGGAACTCCTCCATCGACCTCATCCGCCAGGGCGACCGCGCGTTCGGCGAGCTGGCCATGAACACGCCGGAGCAGGGCTTCTACACGTTCCTGGCCGAGTACCCGGCGTTCCCGCTCATCGCCTCGATCGCGACCTTCGTCGGTCTGCTGTTCTACGTGACGTCGGCCGACTCCGGCGCCCTCGTGATGGCCAACCTCTCGTCGAGGATGACCGGCGCGCACGCCGACGGCGGACGTCGGCTGCGCATCTTCTGGGCCGCGGTCACCGGCGCCCTCACCATCGCGCTGCTGCTCGTGGGCGGGGTGCTGGCGCTCCAGTACGCCACGATCATCATGGGCCTGCCCTTCGCCTTTGTCATGATCCTCGTGATGGTCGGGCTGTACCGGGCCCTGCGCGTGGAGGCGCTGATCGAGGACTCACGTGCGGGCTCGATGCCCGGTGCGCTCTCTGGCCGCAGCGGGGGGTCCGCCCCCTCGTCGCCGCACTGGAAGGCGAGGCTGCGGCGGGTCATGAGCTTCCCGACGCCGGCGAAGGCCGACGACTTCCTGACCCGCACCGTCACGCCGGCTCTCGAGGAGGTCGCTCGTGAGCTCGAGTCGACCGGTGTCGAGGCCACGGTGGCCACGGCCGCCGACGACGAGGGGCGGCCGGGCGTCGAGCTCACCGCGTCGGTGGGCGACGGTGAGCCGTTCTGCTACCGCGTCATCCGGTGCGAGGTGCCGATCCCGGTCTACAGCGGCAGCCTGATGCCCCGCGACGACGACCGGTACTCCCGCCTCGAGGTGCACCTGAGCCGTGGCGGGCAGGGCTACGACGTCATGGACTACACGCACGGTCAGCTGATCGACGACGTGCTCGACGCCTACGAGAGCCACCTGGAGTTCCTGCGGCTCGAGGACGGCACCACGCTCTAGCCGGGAGGGAACGACGGAGCCGGCCCAGGGGAAGTGATCCGGCCCCGTCGTCCATCCCGAGAGAAGGTCGTTCTCCCATCGCCCGGGCGGTGAGGTGCCCGAACGCCCCTCCATCAGAACCGAAGGTCAACGTCAGGTCAAGGGTTGACGGACGTCGATGCCTCGTCGGCGGGCCAGCGGTTCTCCCCGAGCAGCGCGGCGAGGGGCCGCGGAGAGGTCCAGTGCTCCTGCTCGAGCATCGGACGGTCGTAGAAGGCGTGGACCGGCCCCAGGCAGAGGATCGCGACGGGCTCCGCACCGGTCGGCATCCCGATCTCGGCGGCGACGACCTCCGGGTCGAACAAGGAGACCCAGCCCATGCCGTAGCCCTCGGCCCGCGCGGCCAGCCAGAGGTTCTGGATCGCGCAGGAGGCGGAGGCGAGGTCCATGTGCGGCATCGTGCGTCGACCGAACACGTGCCGGTCGCGGTCGTCGGTCAGGGCCACCACGAGCAGCTCCGCGCAGTCGAGCACGCCCTCGACCTTGAGCCGCATGAACTCCTCGGACCGCTCCCCCATCGCCTCGGCGGTGAGGCGCCGCTCGGTCTCGACGTGGGCGTGCAGCCGCAGCCTCAACGAGCGATCCGTGACCCGGACGAACCGCCACGGCTGCATCAGCCCGACGCTGGGGGCCCGGTGGGCGGCCTCGAGCAACCGGGCCAGCACGTCCGCCGGAACCTCCCCTCCGGCGAAGTGCCGCATGTCCCGACGTTCGGCGATCACGCGGTGCACGGTCTCCCGCTCGTGGTCCGGATAGGCGTGCTCGGTCACGGCCGCGACGCTAGCAACGGCTGCCGGGTCGGCGTCGCGCGGCATGGCCCGTTCGGGTCATGCGTCCTGGTCTGGTCGGACGGTTTCCCGCGATGAGGACACGCCCGCGTCGGCACGTGCGTAACGTCCGGCCCGGGAGGGGAGTCCCAGAGGAGAACCCTGTGAACCGGTCCGTCCTTCCCCGCGGTGTCGCCGTCGCTCTGCTGGCAGCGTCACTGTCGGCCGTCCTCGCCGCGCCGTCCGGCGCCTCGACGACGGTCAGGCCCGTCGATCCCGGCGATCCGCCGGTCGTCCGTGACGCGAGCATCACGCTCGACGTCGACCGCACCGCCCTGTACTACTACCGCGGCAGCTCCAGCGGCGTGTTCGCGCCGCAGTCCGCGCTGGCGGTCGCACTCGCCGGCTGCCGCGGGGACAACCCGGCCGGCACCGACAACTCTCCCCGGACCACGCTCACGGTCACGGCTCCCGACGGCAGCGTCGTGCACACCTCGACCAGCCCGGTCCGGAACATCTCGACCAGTGGCTTCCTGACGTCGCCGACGCACCAGCCCATCGACGCCGCGCCGTCCTCGACCAACTACCGCGGCGACTTCCCCGACGGCGGTGCCCACCACGGCATGAAGGCAACCGTCGACCTCGCGGGCCGCCCGGCCGGGACCTACACCGTGACCACGACCAACGTGAACAAGGTGAAGACCGGGCTCTTCGGCTCCTGCCAGACCGGGACCCCAGTGTCCAACGGAGCGGGTGGCTTCACCAACGCCGCACCCACCACGGTCCCCGACGTGTCCACCCAGACGTTCGAGTACCGGCCCTGGCAGCACACCTTCGCCGACGTCCTCGGTGGCGGCACGGTCTCGTTGAACACGGTCCCGTCGGAGCTCACCGTCTCCATCGGCGCCAAGCGTTCGGCCGTCCTGGCCGCGCCGGCCCTCGACCAGAAGGTCTACGGCCTGCCGTCCGGCAGCGCCTTCGCCCTGCCGAGCGACCCGGCCGCCTGCGCCGCCGACCTCGCCTCCTGCCTGCCGAAGGTCGCCACGGAGTGCGACCCGGCAGCCGGCTGCACGCCGCGCCTCGTCGTCGCGAGCAAGGACCCGACGGAGAGCGACCCGACGAGCCTCGAGGGAGTCTTCGACCTCGAGACGAAGGCCTTCGTGGCCCTCGCGAAGGTCGGCGGGACGACGCGGACGCTGATGTCGCTCGGCACCGAGAACGACACGCTCTACCGCGGCGTCCTCGAGGAGCTGTCGAAGGCAGCGACCGCACAGGGAGTGGACCTGCGCTCCATCCTGGCCACCGAGGTCAGCGTCGGCACCGGGTCGGACCGTACGTCCGTGAGCCTGCTCAACGGGTTCCAGATCGACCCTGACGCCTCACGCGGCGGCGTCACCATCACCACCGGCTCCACCGCCCAGGCCGGCATCGTGCTGCACCTCTACAGCAACCTGCGCCTCTCCGGCGGCGCCTGCGTGGCGAACTCGGCGAGCTCGGCGAACGGTGACCGTCGCTACGCCAAGAAGGAGGCCACGGGGTACGACGTGACGACGGTCGATGGACTCCCTTCGGTCCCGAGGGTCGGCGCGCTCGGCGCCCTGGCCGGCGGTCCCGTCCAGCTGGTCCGCGGCACCTTCGCCAAGGACGCCCTGCTGAACTCCGCGTCGGCCGTCGTCGGGGCCGACACCGCGGCCGGGGAGCCGAACGGGTATCCCGTGTGGGTGAACCCCTTCCTCAGCGGCGTGCACGTGACCAAGCCGCGCACGATGGAGTTCCTCGGCACGGGCACCTGGTCGGCGAGCGAGTCGCCCGTCGCGGGCCTCGGCTGCCTGACGGTCGACCTGCTGCTGGGCACCGGCGTGGCGGTCTACGACAACCCGCTGTCGGCGTCGCTGAAGTCGCTGACCGATCCGCTCACGCAGGCCAACCCGGCCACCCTGCAGCTGGCGGCCGCGGTCGACGACGCCGTCGAGCAGGTGACCACCCTGGTCACGTCGGACCCGACGGTCTCGGGGCTGCTCACGGACCTCGTGGGTCAGCTGCCGCTGTCGGGGCTGCCGACGCCCTGATGGTCGACCGGGCGGGTGGGCCTCGCGGCCTCCACCCGCCCGGTTCGTCGCGGACGTCGTGCCACCATCGTCGGATGGGTCGGGAACGGGTGCTGCAGGACGCCGGACGTCGTGGGCTGACGGTCGAGCTCGTCGAGCGCCCGGCGGCCGGGAGCCTCCAGGAGGCCGCGGCCCTGCTCGGCGTGCCGCCCGCCGACATCGTCAAGACGCTCGTCGTGCAGCACGGCGACGCGTTCGTGCTCGTCCTCGTGCCCGGCGACCGCCAGATCTCCTGGCCGCTCCTGCGCACCGCCCTCGGCGTGAACCGGGCGCGGATGCCCGACGCCGACGCCGCGTTCGCCGCCACCGGGTACGAGCGCGGCACCATCACGCCGCTCGGCACCACCACCGCGCTTCCGGTCGTGGCCGACGCGTCGGTGCTCGGACGGCGCATCGCCCTGGGCGCCGGCGAGCACGGGTGGAGCCTCTGGGTCGACGCCGACGCCCTCGTGGCCGCCCTCGACGCCCAGGTCGCCGACGTCACGACGACCTGACGGGCGCGGGTGCCTCCGCCCAGCGAGCACTTCACGGCGGATCGTGCGCGAAAGCGGCCACGCCGACCGTCACCCACCCGTAGGATCTCGCCCGTGGAGGGAGCCACGCGACGTCTCAGGCTGCCCGCGACCGCCCGGTCCGGGCTGCTCGCGGTGCTGCTGTGCGCCGTCCTGGCCACGCTCGTCGGTGGGGCTCAGGCCCACGCCGCCGCGAAGGCCGACCCACGCCTTACCCGTCCGGTCTACGTGGACCCGACAGGCGCGTCAGCGAAGGCAGCGGCGAAGGACAAGCGCTTCGCGCGCATCGGCTCGCGCGGCCAGGCGTTCTGGGTCACCGACGGGTACTCCGCCTCCACCGTCCGGTCGAAGGTCGAGGCCTACGCGAAGCGCGCGGTCAAGGCCCGACGCACACCACTCGTGGCCGTCTACGCGATCCCGGGCCGCGACTGCGGACAGCACTCGGCAGGCGGCCTGAGCCCCGCGCGCTACAAGACCTGGGTCACGCAGGTGGCGGCGGGCCTGAAGGGCCGCCGGGCCATGGTCGTGCTCGAGCCCGACGCCGTCGCCCTCATGGGCGCGTGCGGCGGTCAGGGCGACCGGGCCGCACTCCTGCGCCACGCCGTCTCGAGGCTGACCTCGGCCGGCGCCTGGGTGTACCTCGACGCCGGGCACAGCAGCTGGCAGTCCCCCGACGTGATGGCCGACCGCCTCGTCTCCTCCGGTGTCCGTTCCGCGCGCGGCTTCGCCGTCAACGTGTCGAACTTCCGACCGACGAAGAACGAGGCCGCGTACGCCTCCCAGGTGCTGACCGCCCTGCGCAAGCGCGGAGTCACCGGGAAGCGCTACGTGCTCGACACGTCCCGCAACGGCGCCACGACGCCTCCCGACGCCTGGGACTTCTGCAACCCGCGGGCGGCTCGGATCGGACGGGCACCGGCCATCGTCAACCGCTCCGGGCTCGACGCCTACCTGTGGGTGAAGCGGCCGGGCGAGTCCGACGGCGCTTGCCAGGGTGGCCCGTCCGCGGGCCGGTGGTGGGCCACCGGCGCGCTCCGGCTGCTCGCACGCTGAGGTCCGAGCCCTCAGACCACGAAGGTGGCGGCGAGCACGAAGTAGACCGCCGCGCCGGCCGCGATCATCAGGCACAGGAACGAGAGCGTGATGGCGCCCAGGCGCATCCGCATGCCCGTGACGCTGCGCACGCCGAGCACCAGGGCGACGAGCGGCGCGAGCACCCACAGCGTCGTCCAGACGTCCGCGTAGGGGTCGTCGGGCGCACCGAGGCCGCTCGCGGTCAGCACGGCGAGCAGCCCGAGGACGTACCAGGGAAGCAGCAGCGGCAGGCTGCCCTTCACCGACGCCCCGAACGCCATGGCGATGCCGCTTCGAGCGCTCGGGGCGAGTGGACCGTCGGGCAGCGGCGCGCCGACCGGAGGGCCCGCCAGCCTGGGGAAGAACCGCTTGCGCCGCAGGACCAGGAGCACCAGCGCGATGCCGACCGAGATCATCCACCACGCGTCGGCCGAGAGGTCGTCCATCGCGCGGGGCCGGGTGGACGAGGGAGCGAGGTCGAGGCTCGCCCACGCGACCATCGGCACCACGGCCAGCACCGCGGCGCTGGCGGCGAGACCGAGCAGCAGCGAGACGAGACGGGTCCAGCGCGTGACCGACGGGCCGGCGTGCCCGAGCGCCTCCGGTGCGGGTTCGGCGACGTGCTCCGGAGGACGCCGCCGGTCCCCCAGCTCACCGGGTCGCGACAACGGTCGGATCATCGGCTCGGCCACAGGCTCCGCGGTGGGTCGTGGTGCCGGACCGGTGGGCAGCACCGCGGCCGGCTGGGCCACGGGGCGGGCCGCTGCGTCGGTGTCGACGTCCGCGACGGCGGCCGACAACGCTTCCGCCATGGCGCCGACCCCGGCGTACCGGTCGGCCGGGTCGATCGCCATGGCCTTCTGGACGACCGCCGCCAGCGAGGCGCCGACCCACGGGGCACTCGCACGCGGATCGGGCCGGGCCTGCGTGCGGTGAGCCATCAGCTGGGTCGCCATCGTGCCCTCGAAGGGCGCCCGGCCCGTCAGGCACTCGAACAGCAGGCAGCCGACGGAGTACACGTCGCTGCGCTCGTCGGCACGGCCGTCGTACTGCTCCGGCGCCATGTAGTGCGGCGTACCGGCGACGGTGGCGGTCGCGTCGGAGGCCGCACGCGCGATGCCGAAGTCGACGATCTTGATGCCACCGGCGGGGGTGACGAGCACGTTGGCCGGCTTGATGTCGAGGTGCAGGATCCCGGCTCGGTGGCAGGCCGCGAGCCCGTCGAGCACGCCCAGGACCACGACGACGGACCTCGGGCTCGGTCCGCGCTGGGCCAGGAGGTCGCGCAGCGAGGTGCCCTCGACGAGCTCCATCACCAGGTGCGGGACCACCTCGCCGTCGCCGTCGGGCATGCGCACCAGGTCGTGCACGGTGACCACGTTCGGGTGCGACACCCGCGCCAGCGTCTCGACCTCGCGAGTGATGCGACGCATGGCGCGAGGGTCGTCGGCGAGGAAGTGCGAGAACCGCTTGATCGCGACCTGGCGGCCGAGGTGTCGGTCCACGGCGCGGAAGACGACCCCGTGGTTCCCTGCCCCGATGCGTCCCTGAAGGGTGAAGCGGCCGGCGTCCACCTGCGGCTCCACGGTGTCGCGACCGTCCGTGCCGGGCGACGACCACGACGACGCGGGAGCGGCCGGCGCCGGTACCACCGGCGCCACCACGGGGACCTCGGCGGTGACGGCGTCGTCCCGCGGGACCGTGCGGCCGTGGCTGGACCCGTGCAGGCGGTCGTGCCCCGCAGCGTGCCCGTGCGCGTGCCCCTCGGCGGACGGCACGAACCAGCTCGTCCACCGTCGGCGACGGCTCCGCTGATCAGCCATGGGCACCATTGTCACGTGGCCCGCGAAACGCCACCGAGCGCCACGGTCCCGTGCGAGTCCGAGCCGACCGTGACGCGCACGCCCGCCAGGGCCAGGACCACCCCGTCGCGCAGCGGCGACCAGGTGTCACCGATCCGCTCGCCGTCGACCGTGGTGCCGTTCGTGCTGCCCACGTCCATCACCTGCCAGGTGGCACCGTCGAGCCGGATGGCGGCGTGACGGTAGGAGATCTCGGGCTCGTCAAGACGCAGCGGGGAGTCGGGGAGGCGCCCGAGTGTCGTCACGCCGTCACGGGGCACCCGCACCGTCTCGCCACCGCGGTGCAGGAACAGGTCGCCCGCCACGTTGACCGTGGGCATGGGGTCGTGCGGCACGAGGACCGGGAAGGCCATGGTCTCCTGGCTCGCGACGGCGGGATGGGAGGGCCGCGGCGCCGATCCCCTGGCGCGGCCGGCGGAGGAGGTGGTGGCCGGGTCGGCCAGCACGTCCCAGTCGAGCCCGGCGTCGGGCTCGACGTGCTCGGAGTCGCTGGTGGCCCGGGCCTGCTCGAGCGGTCGTCGCGCGAACGAACCGGAGCGGCTGCCGCGGGCCGGCGGGACCCAGCCGGACCGCAGCCCGGGGTCGACCTCGACCTCGACGGCGACCTGGTCCGGGACGGCCCATCCCTCGCGCTCGGCGTGCGTGCGGTAGAGCTTGGCGGCGTCGTCACCCAGCCGGTCGGTGTCGCCGTCGGGATCGAGGCGCTCGAGGTCCTCGGGCGCGATCCGCACGACGAGCTCGCCGAAGGCCACGCGGTCACCGCTCGGCATGACCACGTGCTGGCTGGTGAGGGCCTTCACGAAACGGCGGCGCAGCACCGCGGCCGAGCCGGTCGGGTAGGCGACCAGACGGGCGGCCGCCTCGGTGGCGGCGGCCTTCTTCGAGCCGGCACCGAAGATGCTCTGCGCGACCCGCAGGGCGACCACGACGACGCCGACGAAGGCGGCCAGGATCAACAGGTTGGAGGTGAGCGAGCCGAGGGTGGTCATGCTCGCCATCGTCGTCGCGGACCCACGAAGGAGTCGAGGGGGGGGGGGGGGGGGGGGGGGGGGGG
>NZ_JANLGG010000001.1:91910-93551 GCF_024655735.1 Aeromicrobium sp. 50.2.37 | reverse complement strand
ATGTAGTCGAGCCGCGGTGGAAAATGTTCCACCGCGGCTCCTCCCAAGGCAGGACGCACCCGGCACAGGTGCGGCCTGCGGGCTCTCAGTCGTCGGTGACGACGACGGTGACGGCGATGTTGCCGCGCGTGGCGTTGGAGTACGGGCACACCTGGTGGGCCTGGTCGGCCAGCTTCTGGGCCTCGTCGTGCGAGAGCGCGGGCACGACGACCTCGAGGGTCACCGCGAGCTCGAAGCCACCCTGGCCGTTCGGGCCGATGTCGACCTTCGCGCCGACGCTGGAGTCGGTGACGTCGGCCTTGGCCTGGCGGGCCACCATCTGCAGGGCGCTGTGGAAGCAGGCCGCATAGCCCGAGGCGAACAGCTGCTCGGGGTTCGTGCCCTCGCCGTTGCCGCCCATGGCCTTCGGCAGCGCGGTGCGCACGTCGAGCTGGCCGTCGGAGCTGACGACGTGGCCGCCGTCGCGTCCTCCGCCGGTGGCGAGTGCCTCTGCCGTGTAGATCGCGTCCATGCGTCCTCCTGAAGTCGTGGGGTGTGGCGCTGTCTCGCGCCCTTCGATCATTGCACACGATTACATCGTGCACAATGCTTTGGTCCTTCCGAGTGGTGTGGCGGGTTTGGCATGATCGTCCTCGACCGACCTCCCCCACCTCACCCACCGCGCCCCTCCAATCCCCAGCCCCACCAACCCAGCGAAGGACGTCCCGTGCTGCGCATCGCCTGGTCCGTCGGCCCCGACGTCGGCGGCAGCACGGTCGTGGAGCCCGGCGGCAAGCTGGTCCTCGCCCGACGCATGACGCTGCCGGAGCAGCGACCGGTGGCGGTCGAGGAGATCGGCGGGTCGGCGTACGTGCTCGTCCGACTCCCCTACCTGAGCGACCCCGCCGTGGTGGTGCAGTCCGGGCCCGGCCATCCGGTGCTCCATCGCGGCCAGCGCGCGAACGGCGTCGTCATGGAGGTGGTCACCCCCGACGGCGACGCGTCGACGCCGGTGCCCGGCCAGCGGATGTCACTCACCGCCCCCGGCACGCGCATCTCGCTGCGCTTCCCCGACCAGACCCTGGAGCTGGTGGTCGACTTCGATCCCCCGACGCTCCGCCCGTCGGGCACCGGCACCGTGCAGCTCGACGTCGACGCCCTGCAGCACGACGACGCCTGGCTCGTGGCGGCGATCGCCGTGGCCATCTCGCCCGACAACGGGGTCGTCTCGCACGCCCAGCTGAAGGAGGCGTTCGCGCGGTGGCGCGACGAGCCCGAGCGCAGCGACGGGGCCTTCGACCGCAACGTGCTCCGTCCGGCCCTGGAGGCCCGCGGCGTGGAGCTCCCCGGCCCACGCCTCAACAAGATCCTGTACCTGGTGGAGCGCTGCCGCCGCACCCACGAGTTCCCACCGCGCGTGCTCGAGCAGGTCCGCTCCCGCCTCGGCGCCTGACCGCCGCGCGTGGTCTCGATACGCGATCGCCACGCTCGTCCCTCGCGGGCGACCGCTACTCGACCACCGATGGAGCGGTCCTCACCGACCAGACTGGTCGAGTGGCCACGTCCCGCGAGGAACGATCAGCCCCACCACCCGCTGGTCGAGTAGCCACGTCCCGCGAGGAACGATCAGCCCCACCACCCGCTGGTCGAGTAGCCACGTCC
>NZ_JANLGG010000001.1:0-91816 GCF_024655735.1 Aeromicrobium sp. 50.2.37 | reverse complement strand
ACGTCCCGCGAGGAACGAGCGTGGACGGGGCGTATCGAGACCAGGAACCCCGCGCAGAACGAGACGAGCCGCTACCTCAGCTCTTGTCGTCGGGTCCCGTGGTGAAGACGACCTCGTCCTCGGGCTCGGGGATGTGCTCGTCGGGGTGCGGGGGCCACGTCTCGCCGTCCGCGCCACCGGCCTCGCCGCGTGCCTCGTCGGCCGCCGCCTTGATCTTCCGCGTCGCCTCCGAGGCCGACTCCTCGGCGACCTTCTTCGCGTCGCCGGCCGCATCCTCGACCCTGCCGACCGCGTCCTCGATCGCACCTTCGTCGGCGGCGTCCTTGACGCTCTCACCGACGTCCTTCGCCGCGTGCTTGGCCGTGTCGACGACGTCCTTCACTCCGCCGCCGTCGGCCGCGTCCTTCGCGCTGTCGGCGACGTCCTTCGCTGCACCCTTGGCGGTGTCGACGACGTCACCCACGACGTCGTCGTCCTCCACGCTCTGGCGCACCGACGAGACGACGCCGACGGCCTGCTCGCGCACCTTCTGCGCCGAGTCCTTCACGCTGTGCGCGAGGTCGGCGAGGCGCTCGTCGTCCTGGGCCAGGGTGACCGCGTCCTGAGCCATCCCTTCGGCCTTGCGGACGGCGTCCTGCACGCGCGGGTCGCTCTGGACCTTCTCGGCGGCCTGGCGGATCTGCTCGTACCGCTCACGTCCGGCCCGGGTGCCGAGCACGTAGCCGATGCCGAAGGCCGTCGCGTAGATGAGCTTCTTCATGGGGGTCCTCCCGGGTCGTTGATCGGTCCCGGCAAGCCTGTCAGGGACACCCTCACCCTGCATCTTCGAGGACGGTCTAGGTGCGCACCGGCGTGACGGTCCGGCTCTCGCGCTCCCGCTCGCGGACCACCGCGCGTCGGTTCTCGTCGAACCCCTCGATGCGGGCCACGAGCTCCGTGGCGGTCTTCTGAGAGATGGTCTCGGCCTCGAGGCGGGCGAGCCACGTGCGGAAGCCCGATCCCCGAACGATGGCCACACCATCGACGACCTCGTCGTCGCGCACCGACGACTGCGCGGCACCCCACACGACCACGACCGGGGTCACCGTCAGGGCCTTGCGCGGGGCGCTGTGCCGACCGTGGCTGCGCTGGGTGACGGTGTTGACGAGACCCTTGCCGCGCTGACCCGCACGCTTCGCAGCGGTGGCGAAGGCCACCCGCTTGCCGTCGTCGATGACGCTGCACCACTTCGAGTCGACGACCACGATCCCGCCGCGACGGGTGACGACGAGGTGGTCGATGTCCCCGTTCTCCAGTGCGATGCTGTCGACGGAACGCCAGATGAGTCCCTGACGCTTCGCGGCCTGCAGCTCGGTGGCGGTGTTGTCCTCGCCCCACGCACCGCGGAGCTGGTGGATGGCGTGATCCTCGTGCGCCAGGAAGAGCGTGTGGATTCCCCAGCACAGGGCCACGGCAGAAGCTGCCAGCGCGGCCACGATGACCTCACGCATCACCGAGGTCGGCGGCATCGAGCGCAGAAGGACGATCTCGTACGCCGTCACCACCGCGAAGATCGCGACGAGCCCAGCCACGATCGCCTTGTGCCGCAGCAGCCAGCCACGCAAGAGCTGGCGGTACTGCTTCCTCGGGTACGACGCCTTCTTCCCCATCGAACGCTCCCTCGTCCTCGTGCTCCCAGCACGAGGGTGCCCCAACGCCGGCGCGGACGGGCGGAAACGGACGAACTACCCAGAATTCCTGAGCGCGGCCAGCCGGCGGGCGACGCCACTGGCGCGCGCGGTGCGGCGCTCGACGGCCGCGCGCACGACCTCCGGCGTGGCCACGACGGTGAGGCTCGTGCGGGCGCGGGTGACCGCGGTGTAGAGCAGCTCGCGGGTGAGCACGAGGGAGTCCTCGTCGGGAAGCACGAGGGTGACGTGGTCGAACTCGCTGCCCTGGCTGCGGTGGACGGTGCTCGCGTAGGCGCTCTGCACCGACGACAGCCGCGACGACGACACCTCCACCTGCGTGTCGAGGTGGACGACGAGCCGGTGTCCGTCGTCGACGACCACCCCGACGTCGCCGTTGTTGACCCGCAGCGAGGGGTCGTTGCGCGTGACGAGGACGGGACGGCCGGCGAACCACGGTCGCGACGGATCCGGGAACGTGCGGACCTCGCGCTCGAGCCGCTCGTTCCAGTGGCTCACCCCGAACGGGCCGTCGCGGTGGGCGCACAGCAGCCGGTGCTCGGCCAGGGCCTCGAGGGCACCGCTGACGTCGCCCTCGAGCGCGGCCCGGGCGACGACGCGAGCCTGCTCGGCCGGGCGGTCGTCCACCACGGCGTCGATCTCGTCGGGAGCGCGCAGGGCCAGTCCCTCGACGCCCCCGGTGAGCACGCCGAGGGCGACGTCGGCGTCACCCTCGACCACGGCCGCGGCCAGGTCGCCGATGCCCCCGTCGAACCGGTGCCCCTGCGTCAGGTGGGTGACGGCCGGATGGTCGTGCCCCCCCAGTCCGTCGACGACGTCGCGCAGCACCGCGCCGGCCTCGACGGAGGCGAGCTGCTCGGAGTCGCCGACGAGCACCAGGCGGCAGGTGGGAGGCACGGCCTGGACCAGCCGCTCCATCATGAGCAGCGAGACCATGGAGGTCTCGTCGACGACGACCACGTCGTAGGGCAGCTTCTGGCCCGCGTGGTGCCGGAACGCGGTGCGGTGGTCGGGTCGGGCGCCGAGGAGCCGGTGCAGCGTGACGGCACGCAACGACTCCAGCCAGGTGCGTTCGTCGACAGTGAACACGGCGCCTGAAGCGGCGCCGACGATGGCCTCGCGCATGCGGGCGGCAGCCTTGCCGGTGGGCGCGGCGAGGCCGACGTTCAACGGTCGGGCGTGACCGGCCGACGCGTGCTGGGCCGCGAGCGCGGCCAGCAGGCGGGCGATCGTGGTGGTCTTGCCGGTGCCCGGCCCGCCGGTGAGGATGCTCGTCCAGGAGCGCGCGGCACGCTCGGCCGCTGCTCGCTGCTCGTCGAAGCCGGCCTCGCCGAACAGCCGGTCGAGGTCGGTGCCCAGAGCCACGTCGTCGGTGGCGGGAGCCGGCAGGGCCAGTCGGGTGGCGAGCCGGTCGCAGAGCGAGACCTCGAGGGCGTGGTAGCGGGCGAGGTGCAGCAGCGGCTCCTCCGCGACGAGCACCCGGTCGCGGCCGGTCGCCAGCGGACTGGCCACGATGCGCGCCCACCAGGCGGGGACGTCGTCGGCGAAGGACGGCCACGGCAGGTCGGGCGCCTCGACCCGGAGGTCGGCCACCACCGGTGCGAGCTCGATGCACGACGACCCCAGACGCACACCGCGCACGGCCAGGGCGACGGCCAGCAGCACCGCCTCGTCGTCCTCGCTGCCGAGACGGCCGACGGTGCGGGCCACGTGCACGTCGGCCGCCGCGAGCAGCCCGGCACGGTTGAGCACCGCCAGGACGCCGGAGTCGGGCGCCTGGACGACCTGGCGGTCGAACGGGTCGAGTGCGTCGTCGCCCACGGCGATCGGCTGTTCGCTCATCGCGCGAGCCTCCCGTCGAGCAGGTCGCTCAGCCCGACCACGAGCGACGTCGGCGGGCGCCACGCGAACACGCCGTAGGGCGCGCCGTCGGCGCCACGTGGGACGTCGGGACCGGTCATCCCGCGCACGAAGAGGTACAGGACGCCCGCCAGGTGCTCGTCGGGGTCGTACCCGCGCAGCCGCCAGCGCAGGAACCGGTGCTGTGCGACGGCGTAGAGCAGGGCCTGCAGCGGGTAGGTGGTGTGCAGCATCGCGCCGGCGAGACGGTCCGGGGCGTAGGCCTCCAGTCCTCCCCCGGCGTCGGTGAGGTCGGGGCCCTCGAGCCGGTTGGTCTTGTGGTCGACGACGAGCGAGCGGTCGCCGTCGAGCCGCAGCAGCAGGTCGATGGACCCGGTGAGGTAGCCGCGCAGGGTGCGGCCGCGCAGGGACGCGTCGCGGAGCTCGGCCGCGAAGGGTCGCAGCGGGTCGGCCGCCGCGAGGTGCTGGTCCATCAGGTCGGCGACGTCGGCGAGGGTGCCAGGGCGATCCACCCGGCCGCGACGGTCACCGCCGGCGAGCGGCAGCTCGAAGTCCATCTCGCGGAAGGGTCGCCGAGCGAGCGCCTCGGCGAGGGTCAGGTCGTCCGCGAGCACGCCCAGGGGTGTGCGCAGCGCGCCGACGAGGGCCGGCACGAGCGCCTCGACGTCGACCGCGATCGGTCGGCGGGCCAGCTGCTCCTCCACCCGCAGCCGCACCTCGCGCTCCATCGCATCGGTGCTGGTGGCCATGACGTCGGCGTCGACGTCCTCGAGCACCCCGTGGACGAGGGTGCCGAGCGCAGCGCCTCCGACGAGGTCGGCCCAGGGCGACGGACCGAGCGTGGGCGCATCACCGACGTCGGCGACCACGTCGACCTCGTCGTCGGGGCCGACGGTCTCGGGCTCGCTGGCCACCGAGCGTCCGTCGTCGCGGCGCACGAGGGACGTGTAGGAGGTGCGCGTCCAGGTGGTGTCGACCTCGCGCCCAAGTCGGCGGAGCACGAGCTCGGTGCCGTCGGCGGGTGCGGGGTCGAGCGGCAGCGTCTGGGTGACCATCTGCTCCACGACCGGACCGCCGCGGTCCTGCCAGGCGCGCAACCGCGCGACGGCATCGTGGTCGGACGGAACCGGCTGGGTGTCGGGCACGACCGGGTCGTCGGGGTCGCGTCGGAACAGGGCGCGATGCAGGGCGGCGTGCTTGCCGTTGAACGTGGGCGCCCAGTGCATGACCAGACGGGACTGGGCTCGGGTCATGGCGACGTAGAGCAGCCGGAGGGCCTCGCCGGCCCGCTCGGCGTCGGAGCGGTCGGCATGGGTGCGCCACGAGGGTCCGTCACCGCCGACGTCGAGGCAGCGGCGGCCGTCGGCGTCGTGCAGGCGCACCATCGTGGGCGTGGGGACGTAGCGGTCGAACAGGAACGGCACGTAGACGACGGGGTACTGGAGCCCCTTGCTCACGAAGGTGGTGACGATCTGCACGGCGTCGGCGTCGGTGTCGAGCCGACGGGTGCGGTCGGCCGACGGGGCGCTCTCGGACCGTCGGTCGAGCAGCCAGCGCAGCAGCCCCGAGAGGCCGAGGCCATGCTCGCGAGACGCGCCGGCGAGCACGTGGCCCACGTGCTCGAGGTCGGTGAGCTGTCGTCGGCCGCCCTCGTGACGCAGCAGTCGCTCCACGACCGCCGGGTCGCCGGTGAGTGCCTCGACCATGCCGGCGGTGCCACGCTCGCGCTGCAGGTCGGCGAGGTCGCGCAGCTGGGCGGAGACGCGGTCGGTGAGGCCATCGCCGTCGGGGTCCGCTCCCCCGGTGGCGAGGTCGGCGGCGGCGAGGCCGAGGAACGGTCCGAGGGCCGCAGCGCGCACGTAGCCGCTGCGGTGCGGGGACTCCAGCGCCGTGAGCAGCGTGACCCACTGCAGCCCGGCGTCGCTCTGCAGAACGTCGGGGCCACCGCTGCGGACGGCGGGCACACCCAGTCGGGCGAGAGCCTCGTGCAGCAGGTCGGCCTCGAGGTGACGCTCGACGAGGATCGCGACGTCGCCGGCGGTGAGCGGGACCGGGCCCGCCCCGTGGTCGTAGGTAGCACCGCTGCGCAGGAGGGCGGCGATGTCGCCGGCCACGTCGGCGGCGACCCGCGGGCGCACGTCGCCGATCTTGAGGGGCGCGTCGGACTCGTGCTGGGCGTCGCTGCGCAGCAGGGCACGGAGCCTGAACGGCGCCTCGTGCGTGGGGTCGTGCAGGCGTGAGCCGGTGAGGGCGGCGCGCGCGGGGCGCACGAGGATCTCCGGGTCGCCCAGTGCCGCACCGCGCAGCACGGTGTCGACGGCGGCCACGAGCGGCTCGTCGCTGCGGTGGTTCTCGACGAGGGTGCGGCGCGTGTCGGCCTGGGCGGCGGCGCGCAGGTAGGTGTCGACGTCGCCGCCGCGGAAGCCGTAGATGGCCTGCTTGGGGTCGCCGACGAGCACCATCGTGGCGTGGCCGAGGAAGGCCCGCTCCAGGATCTGCCACTGCACCGGGTCGGTGTCCTGGAACTCGTCGACGAGCACGAACCGCCACCGGTCGCGCATGACGGTGCGGGCGGGTGACGCCTCGGGCTCCAGGGCCTCGGCGAGTCGCTGCAGCAGGTCGTCGTAGGACAGGGTGCGGGCGGCGAGCCGGCGTCGGGCCGACTCGTCGCGGACGGCCCCGGCGAAGCGCCGACGCAGGTCGGGCGGTGACCCCTGCGGGGCGTCGGTGGGCAGCAGGTGGGCCGACGGGTCCTCCACGGCGCGACGACCGAGCTGGCCCGCCTCGGCGTGGTCGAAAGGAGGTGTCGCGCCCATGCCGACGGCGCGCAGGTAGAGGTCGGCGACGACCTGGTCGACGATCTCGGTGTCGTCCTCGATGAGCGCCGACCCGGGCTCGACGTCGCCGGTGGTGCCGAGGCTGCGCAGCACGGCGTGGCAGAAGCCGTGGGTGGTGGTGATGGTGGCCTCGTCGAAGCGGGCGACGGCGCGCCGGAGCCGACGTCGGCGCTGGGCGCGCTCGGCCTCCGGTGCGTCGAGCAGGAGGGTCAGGAGCGCGTCGGACTCGGGCGCGCTGCCCGTGGTGAGGGTGGTGTCGGCCTCCACCAGGCGCTCGCGCACGCGGTCCTTCAGCTCGGCGCTCGCGGCGCGACCGAAGGTGACCACCAGCAGGTCGTCGAGCTCGGCGTGGCCCTCGGCGACCAGGCGGGTGACGAGCGCGGCGATGGCCCAGGTCTTGCCGGTGCCGGCGCTGGCCTCGAGCAGCGTGGTGCCGGTGGGCAGCGGGTCGGTGATGTCGAACTCGGCGACGTCGACGACGGAAGGGTGGCGCTCGCTCATCAGGCACCGTCCAGCCGGTCGAGCAGCGGCGTCCAGAGGGTGACGGCGTGCTGGTCGAGCCCGCGCGTGACGAGCGCGGAGAAGGGCAGGCCGGGGCCGTAGACGAGCCGGTGGTAGGCGTCGGCGTCCTCACCGGGGATGTCGCGGCTGCCGACCCACTCCCGCTCGGCGAAGACCTCGGCGAGCTGCGGCTTGCCACGTCGGATGCCGGAGGCGTAGGCCTGCGACGTCTTGACCGGGAGCGGCAGCGGGCGCTTCGTGCCGAGGGCGTGGAGGTCGAGGACCTCGGCGAGGATTGCGCGCGCCTCGTCGTCGGTGGGTGGCGCGATGGTGGCGACGCCGGGTGCCTTGCCGCGTCCGGCCGACACCCGACCGACGAGGTGCATCGGCAGCCCCTGGCCTGCGGCGGCGAGCGCGAGCACGTCGACCCAGGCCTCCACCAGCTGGCGTCCCTGCACGGTCGACGGCGTGACCCTCAGCGCGTGCGCGGGGTGCACGTCGGCGACGGTGCCGACCACGCGACGACCGTCGGCCAGCTCGACATCGACGTCGACGCTGTGCGCGGCCTCGGTGCGCAGCGGTGCGGCGAAGGCGAAGATGTCGCCCACGAGCCTGCGGCTCTTCTGCAGGGTGGAGGCGGCGAGCGGTCCGGGCGGAAGGAGACCCCTGCGCAGCTCGTCGGCCTCGGCCTCCTCGCCCGGGGCGCCGGCCAGGACGGCTTCGAGCACCCGGCGACTGACGCCCCACTGCTCGAGGTGGCCGACGTCGAGCGGGATCGCGTCGTCGACCGGCTCGTCCTCGTAGGGCAGGCGCACGTCGAGCCGCCCGGTGACGAACGCCTTGACGGGGTGGCGCACGAGCTCGCGCAGCTGGTCGAGGGTGACCACGTCCGCGCGCTGCTCGGGCAGGCTCTCGGGCAGGAAGAGCGCTGCCGGCTCGGGTTCGCGGGTGGTGGCACGGGCCCCGGCGTAGGCGGCGGCGTCGAAGCTGAACGCCGTGCCGGGCAGCAGCGCGTCGGGCGTGAAGGACCGCACGTCGAACGACTGCAGAGGGTGGTGGACGGTCACGTGGTCGCGGACGTCTGCGCCCGGGACGGTCCGGTCGAGCTGGTCGAGCAGCTCGCCGACGGGCGTGGCGGGCGGCAGCGGGCGACCGGTGTGCTCGCTGGCGCCGGTGTAGGTGATGACCAGGTGCTCGGTGGCCGAGAGCACGGCGTCGAGGAACAGCTGGCGGTCCTCACCGGCGGCGTCGCGCTCACCGACGAGCGGGGTGCGGGCAAGCACGTCGTCGCCGAGCGGCGTGGGGGTGCGCGGGAACGCGTCGGCGTCGACCCCCAGCAGGCAGACGACCCGGTGCGGCACCGAGCGCATCGGCACCATCGTGCAGACGGTCAGCGAGCCGGTGCGGAAGCTGGTGCGAGTGGGGCGCGGGGCGAAGGCGTCGGCCAGGAAGGCCCCGACCTCGACGACGGTGAGGGTGCCCCCTGTTCCGTCCTCGCCTCCCACCTCGGAGGCACCGACGGCCGGTGCGGCGAGCTCGGCGAGGATGCGCAGCACCTGCTCCTTCTGCCAGGCGTCGCGCGGTGGCACGTCGGTGAGCATGTGAACGGCGCGGGCGAGCAGGTCGGACCAGTCGGCGATCGGCTGCGGCTCGGCGTCGGCGAGGACGGAGCCGAGCCGGGCGACGGCCTCGTCGAGGCGTCCGACGAGGTCGACGGCGGTGCTGCCGAGGTCGTCGAGCGGAAGCACGCCGCCCAGGCGGTTGCCGGGCTGGCCGTCGTGCCGCTGGCCGTCGGTGGCGACGCCGAGCGCGAGCCGGTCGAGCCCGGAGCGCCAAGTGTTCTGGGCGAGGCCGGCGAGGTTCCAGGCGCCACGGGCGTCGGCGTCGACGCCCCAGCGGATGGCGGTCTGGGCGGTCCAGGTGTCGACCTGCTCGAGGTCGTCGTCGCTGAGGCCGAAGCGTCGTCGCACGGGAGCGAGGCCGAGCAGGTCGCGCACCTCGGTGGCGGTGGTGCGGCGGGCGGCGGCGATGTCGACCACGCGCTGGAGCACCTCGGCCACGGGGTTCACGGCGCCGGTGGCGCGGTCGGCGAGCCGCACCCGCAGGCGGTGGCCGGGGTGGTCGACGCCGGCCACGTCGTCGAGTCCGAAGGCGGCCTCGACGAGCGGGGCGAAGGTCTCGACGTCGGGGCACATGACGAGTACGTCGCGCGGCTCGAGGGTGGGGTCGTCGGCGAGCAGGCCGACGACCACCTCGCGCAGCACGTCGACCTGGCGGGCAGGTCCGTGGCAGGCGTGCACCTGCACGGAGCGGTCGAGCGGGTCGAGGGTGCGCGCTCCCCCGTCGATGGGCTCGTCGGTGGGTCCGTCGTGGTCGGCGGCGAGGTCGCGCTGGAGGGCGCCGAGCAGGGTGGCGCGGCAGTCGGGCGCGGGCAGGTGCTCGACGTCCGCCTCGCCGGGCAGCGCGAGCAGGGCGTGCTGCAGCTCGCTCACGTCGCGCGCGCAGGCGGTGAGGAAGGTGCTGCCGGTCTCGAGCGTCTCGACCTCGTCGCGCCGTGGCGCGTGGCCGTCGTGCGTGCGCCCAGCGGTGGCGGCGACGGCGTCCCAGCGGGCGCGCGAGGGGTGCGGGAGCCAGAGGTGCACGTCGCGCACCTGGGCGAGCGCGTCGACGACGTCGAGCTCGGCGTGCGGCATGCGGGTGTGGCCGAAGAACGAGAGCCGCTGCGGCAGGTCGGGGTCGAGGTCGCCACTGCGCAGGCGCGCGGCGGTGTCGGCGAGCCGCCGGTCGGGTGAGGGATGACCGTCGAGCCGGGCGGCGACGCGTCGCCACACCTCGGCCTGCCAGCGGCTCTCGGGGCGCAGCGGAGCACCGAGCCCGTCGACGTGGTCGCCTGCCCCCCACGCCTGCACCATCCACGGGCGTTGGACGGCGTAGCCGTGCAGGAACGACGCGACCCGACGCGCGGTCGGGTAGCGCCGGCTGCGGCGCAAGGCTTCGTCGGCGGGCGCCATCCCCCGCCCCACGTGGCGGGCGACGATCTCGAGCCACGGCTCGTCAAGGTGGGTGTCGAGGACATCGAGCACGGTCCGCGCGAGCCGACCGCTGGCCCACGGGTCGTCGCGGTCCTTCTCGGTGAGCTCGGACAGCAGGTGCATCGGGCGGACGAACTCCACGCCGGCGCAGATCCCGTCGTCGCGCCCGTCACTGACCCCGAGCGAGTGGCTGATGGTCTGCGCGAGCCACCGCTCCACCCCATTGGCGGCGACCACGACCACGTCGCGCTCGAACGGGTCCGCGGGCGGCTCCGCGAGCAGCCGCGCCAACCCGTCGGCAAGCACGTCGGCTCGCTCCGCACGATGGATCGTCAAGGCCACGCCCCGAACCTAGCCGCCCACCCGGACACCCCGCTCCCACCCGTCCCCACAGCTCCCCCAAGAGGTAGGTAGCCCGCGGAATGGGTCGTCGAGGTAGGTGGCCCGCGAAACCCGAGCCCCGGAGGTAGGTAAGCCGCGCTTACGGGCCGCGTATCCGCGGCGGGTCTACCACCCCTCCAGGAATTGCGCGCGCCACCTACCTCGGATGCTCCACCGGAGCTGGGGACGACGGTCTTCACGTCCCCGGGCGATTTCGCTAGGTTCGGACCGTCAGATCGGGGGATCCACGTTGTCAGTCATCACCAGAACCGCCGCCATCGCGGCCCTTCTCCTCGCCTCCGCCTGCTCAGGCCAGCCGGAGATCCTCGAGCCCGACCCAACGGCTCCTGCGCCGAGCGCACCTTCCGCGACCCCACCCCGACTGCCAAATCAGGCAACCGAATCCAGCGAGGAAGGCGCTGCATCTTTCGCTGCTTACTGGATAGACCTGTTCAACTTCGCGTCCCGAACGGGAGACACTTCTCAACTACGCGAAGTCAGCGCTGGATGCAAGCCATGTCTAGAGTTCGCTGATTCAGCTGCTGATCTCGATGCAGCGGACCGTCCGAGCGGTGACGTATGGAGGATCAAATCCACGGTGGTCTCTAGGGATGAAATCGCCTCCGACGTGAAGTTCGAGATTGATCTGCTCGGAGGGGAAACCTCGACCGTCGCGTTCGAGCTTTCTCCCTCTGCACCATTCACCGTTAGCGACCTCTACAGGGTGAGCAAGTGAGCCCCCGCACGGCTGCGGCGACAGTCTTCCTCCTAAGTACTCTTGTGTTCCCGACAGCAGCAGAGGCAGACGTTGACGTCGTGCCTGACGGACTCAATCCAAACCTTGGCCTCAAAGCAACGAAGTGGGAGGCCGGCGGACGCAAGCGTGCCTCGAGTGGCGGTGTCCCCGCTCGGGCGGTTCGCCAACGCAAGGATTCGTCCTGCTTTTTCAACACTTCGCGAGTTAGCGAACGGCGGTTTGAGCGCACCTACCGCTGCGGCGCCCGCGGCACCACCGCCACCGACGCCCAACCCGCCTCCTCCCCTCAAGTCACCGAGGGCGACATCCGCCGCGCGGTCAGCGAGATCCCGATGCCGTCGTTGCAGATCCAGGTGCAACCGGGCGAGCGGACCCTCGTGAACGTCCCGACGATCTTCCACACCGACCCGCGGACACTGCGCGAGAGCGTGACGCTGCTGGGCTTCGACATCGACGTCGAAGCCACTCCCACCCGCTACACCTGGCACCCGGGCGACGGGACGTCGAAGTCCACCACCAAGCCCGGCCGCCCCTATCCGGCGAAGGACGTCACCCACACCTACCGCCGTGTGGCCGACGAGGTCCGGCCTCGCGTCGACACCACCTACTCGGTCCGGTACCGGGTCGACGGCGGCGCCTGGACCCCCCTCGGCCAGACGCTCACCGCTCAGGGCGCACCCACCTCCCTCGAGGTCGAGGAGGCCGCGCCCGTTCTCGTGACCCCATGACGTCCGTCGCGTCAACCAGTCGCGAAGTCCACGTAGGGAGTCCACAGCTGACGAACCTGGCTGATCCGCCATGGTTCGATCACGTCCTCGACGACGGCCGCACCGAGGCACGCGAAGAGTGCGAGGTGAAGGTCGTACGCGACGACAGGCTCGAGCTCTCGTCGTGAGATACCCAACCGCCGGGCCTCGCGCCCCAGGCTCGTGCGCCAGCTCCCCCGACGGGTGACGATTCGCTCGACCTGGTGCGACAGGTCGTGCGCGGCCTCGACCGCACCGACCCGCCCGACACTGCGTGCGACGGACTGCACTGCGACTTGAGCCTGTGACGGCCGGCCGACCTCGCCATCGGCCAGCCGGGACGCGAGTGCTGCTGCGGGCACTCCGGCGAGCGCGTTCGCCACGGCAAGCACCCACGGCGTGAGCGGGCCGTACACCTGGGTCGTCTCGAAGGTCACCGGTGCACGGTCGCCACCGATCGCGGCCACCCGGAGGGACGTGGCGCGCAACGTGGCGATCCGTTCGCGCCACAAGCACTCCGAACCGGCGACGATGCCTGGGTCTGACTCGATGGCCGACCGGTGCAACGACCAGCGGAGCGGAACGACGAGCGGTCCCTGTGCGCCGAACGCGTCGCACTCCCGCTTCGGGACTGGGGCTCCCACCGAGATCTGCATCCGGGCAAGACCGTCGTCGAGGTCGACGCTGCGTGTGTCACCGACCTGGAGTCGACCGTCGAGCCACTCCCAGGCGAATTCGTTGAGGAGATGGCAGAGGTCCTGCGACGACAGCTTGTAGTCGGCGCCGACGTCGAGGCCGTGCGTGGGCCTGGCCCACGCATGTAGCTCGTGCATCCCCCGTTCGCCCAACCCAATGGTGTAGGCGAAGTCCGAGCCGCCACCGTCGGGATCGAAGACCGCTTGCACCTGCCAGAACGGTGTGCGAGTCGTCGTGTCGTGATTCATCTGATGTCTTCCCCTGGATCGATGGATTCGACACTATGTTCGAGTCCCGACATGCCTTCCCCGCGTCCACGGCCGGGCGTGCGAACCGGACCAGCCCGGCGCAGACTGGACCGGTGCCACCCGAACCGAAGACCTGCGCTTCCTGCGGACGGACGATCGAGTGGCGCAAGAAGTGGGAGCGTGACTGGGACCAGGTGCGCTACTGCTCCACCGCCTGCCGCAAGCGCGGAGTGACCAAGACCGACCAGGCATTGCAGGACGCGATCATCGAGCTGCTCGACCAGCGCGCCGCCACCTCGACGATCTGCCCGTCCGAGGCCGCGAAGCAGGTCGACCCCGACGGTTGGCGCGACCTTATGGAGCCCGCCCGACGCGCGGCCCGTCGACTCGTCGACGAGGGCAGGGTCGAGATCACGCAGGGCGGACACGTCGTCGACCCGTCCACCGCGAAGGGCCCGATCCGGGTGCGCAAGGCACGCAGCTGACCCCTGGAGCAGCACCGCCCCGCGGGCCGCGTGGACCGATCGTCTAACGTCGGCAGACGTGGCCAAGATCCTCCCCCAGTTCGCCCGGTGGACCCCCGTAGCACTCGACGTCCTGCGCGAGACCGCGTCGCGCTACGGCGCCGTGATCACCGTCTCCGACCTCGCCGACGAGGTACTCAAGCGCACGCGCGTCGAGAGCCCGACGTCGCGCCGCACGTGGCTCGGTGACCTCATGGAGATCACCGCCCTCGCAGCAGCTCGCGCGGGCGACCCGCCGCTCACGTCGCTCGCCGTCCAGCGCGACGGCACCGTGGGCGACGTCTACGGGCGCGCCGTGCTGGCCGCGACCGGCGACGTCGTGAAGGACGTCGAGCAGCGCGCTGCCGAGGATCGCCTGCTCTGCTACCGGGCGCTTGCCACCGACCTGCCGGCTGACGGCGGCACTCCCCGACCGGCCCGCGTCCGCACCACGCGCGCAGCGTCCGGATCGACCACCACCGTCAAGCGTGTCGTGAAGCCGGAAGACCGGCCCGCGAAGATCTGCCCCACCTGCTTCATGGCGCTGCCCGCGACGGGCATCTGCGACAACTGCGACTAGCTCAGGGCGTCTTCTTCTCGAAGGTCAGGTGCGTGACGCCGCTCGGCGACGCCACGACCTGTACGTCGTAGTCGTCCTCGAGTCCCTCGAGGCCGCTCCACAGGTGCGCCCCGCGGTCGAGGACGATCGGCACCTGGACCACGTGCATGTGGTCGACGAGTCGCGCGGCGAGGAACTGACGGACCACGTCGGCACCGCCGCCGATCCTGACGTCGAGGTCGCCGGCCGACTCCTTCGCACGAGCGAGTGCCTCGACCGCAGATGCGTCGACGAAGTGGAACGTCGTCCCGCCGTCCATCTCGATCGAGGCGCGAGGCTGGTGCGTCAGCACGTAGACCGGCGTGTGGAAGGGCGGGTTGTCGCCCCACCAGCCACGCCAGTCCGCGTCGTCCTGCCACCCGGGCGGCCCGAACTTGTTGGCGCCCATGATCTCCGCACCGATGCCGTGCTCGTGCTGCTGCGCGAAGGCGTCATCCATCCCCGAGTTGCCGGGATCGCCGCCCATCATCGCGGCACCGAACCGAGTGGCGAACATCCACGTGTGCAGCCGTTGACCGGCGTGGCCCATCGGCGTCTCGAGCGACTGCGGCTCCCCAGCGGCAAACCCGTCGAGGGAGACGGACAGGTTGTGGATGCGGACACGGGTCATGAAGCCAGTTCTACTCCACTCCTCGGTCGGTCCGGTTGCCATGAGTCGCAGGCGCCCCGCCACCGGTCGTGAAGGACGCCCGCGACGCATGCGTGGTCAGAGGCCGAGGTCGACGTACGCCGTTCCGCGACCGAAGAGGTCGCTGACCTCGAGCTGCGCACCCTTGACCGCGTCCTCCGGGACGTCGAAGACGAGGATCCCCGTCTTCGGGACGTCGGGCTGCATGTCCTCGAAGATGAGTGCCTCACCGTCGTCGCCGATGGCGGCGAAGGTGCCGTCGTTGTCCGTCGAGTACTTCTTGTCGTTGGAGCCGACGAGCTTCGCGGCCGTGTCGGAGAACGTCTTGGTCTCATCCTTGGTGTTCTCGATGGTCAGCTCGATCACCACGTAGACGCCGCCGGCCTCCTCCGAGAAGAACTCACTGCCGACGGCGCCCTGCGTCTTCGCGCTGTTGACCGTGTAGGTCGTGCCCTCAAGCTCGACCGACTCGCCGATGGCCACGGGGTCGGCCTTCGTCACCTTGGCGCCGTCGTCCGAGCCGCCGGACCCGCCACCGCGGGTGGCTCCGTCCTCACCGCCGCTACCGAGCGCCGCGGCCACGATGATGACACCGACCACGATCGCGGCGATCCACCGCTTCTTCTTGTACCAGGGACGCGAGGCCTTCGCGTAGGCCTTCGCCGCCTTGGCTGCGGCCTTCGGGTTCTGCTGCTCGTGCTGAGTCTCGGACATGGTCGATCCCCCGTCTTCGGTGATGTGGAGTCGTCACCGTAGGCCGGATCGGCCCGCGTACTCAGCGATTCCCGTGGCTCGATGTGACCACTCGACCTGACTCGGGAGCATGGCTTCGCCTGTTCTCCTCCGTGACCTCCTGGACGTCGGACCCGGAACCACGAAGTCGCACCCTGTATAGACGCTCCAGGGAATGTCAGCGCTGCTGTCCAACGACGATCCGCCCAGGTCCCGTCCCCAGGAATGCGCTCAGTCTGGCGGGCGCGGAGTGCCGGCGAAATACGTTCAACGCACTCAGGTTCGTCGTGGGATCGACTGGGCCCACGGTCACCAGGCGATCGCCAAGGAGCATCTCCGGCTCCGCGGCGGCGAGGTCCAGGTGCGGGACGCCCACGACCACGGCCGTCCGGCGAGCACGGGCACGGTGACGGACGGCCGCGAGCCAGTCATCCTGGTGGTCCACCAGACCCTCCGCACCGTCGATCACCAGGAGGTCCAGGACTCCGGGACCCGATTCTCTCGGCGCCGTCAGCAGCGCCCCGAGGCCGTCTCCCGCCCCCATGACCCGGAACGTGCCATCCACGCCACCGGCGTCGCACACCGCGATCCCCAATGTGTACCCATCGACGTGCCGTGACGCCACGAGCATGGTGCGGCCGGCAGCGGACGCTTGGGCGGCGATGTCCGTCACCACGACGCCTCGTTCGATCAAAGGCCCGCAGACGACCCACACACAGCCGAGTCCGAGCTCGCCGGCCAGCTCGCCGATCACCCCGTCGAGCTTCACGGAACGACTCTCGTAGAAGTCCCGCGCCCCCATGGCGTCAGCGAGGCGAAAAGGCGGAAGACCCGACGGTGCGGTACTCACAAGGATCGCTGAAGCTTCCAGATCGCGTGGTCGAGCTCGGTGACGTCGTCGAAGGGGTGCGTCGAGGCGAGCAACAGGTCGCGGGCGTACTCACTGCTGAACCGATCCCCCGACCCATCGTTCCTGGCGGCTCGACCTACGTACCTGATGACGTGCACGTCGGCCTTCACGTCCGGCTGACCGAGCAGCATCGAGAAGTACGACCATGTCACCGGGCCCAACCCCTTCGTCCCGATGTAGGCCCACTTCGCGGCGAGACGAAGCTGGGGATCTGCGAGTTCACCTGCGTGCTTGACTCCTTCCTCCACCAAACGACCAGCAGCCTCCTCGACCACCTCGACCTTCGATCGGCCACCCGTGGTGGAGTGGTTCGAGGCCACCGCTCCGAGGCTCGGGCTTGCCTGGGTCGCCAGGAACGTCAGGTCGTCGGGCCGGTCCACACCTCGCGCCTCGCGCCAACTCGCGACGACACGCCGAACTCCTATGTCGGGAGTGGCGCCATACCTCGCGCGGATCGAGAACACGGCATCGATGAGCGCTGACTCGATCTCCTCCGGATAGCCGCCAGGCCAGCCCGGGTCCTCCCTGGTGGGGAAGTCCTTTCGGATCGCAGCATTGAGCGCGTTGAGGTCTTCACGGAATCCGGACACGGTCATGCTCCTCTGATCTTCCTCAGCACCGCCGGTCCCCCGACGGACTCGATGTGCTCCGGGTCGCCACACACCACGAGCAGGTCCCGTGCGCGGGACAGCCCGACGTAGAGGCGCTCCATGGCGCGCTCGCGGTCGGGCTGCTCGTTGAGCGCGAGCACGACGGCGGGACGCTCGAGTCCCTTGAAGCCCATGACGTGGCCGTAGAAGACCTGGTCCTTGTCCCAGAAGGAGTCCCAGTAGGACTCCCAGCCGGCCTCCTGGCGAGCCTTCTGCTCGGGGTGTCGCGGACCGGTGGCGATGAGCGCCAGGTCCGACGGCTGCCAGCCCTCGTCGAGCAGCTGCTCGACGACGTCGTCGGCGTGCTCGATGGCCTGGTCCCACCCGCAGGGCACGAACCGGACCTCGGGGCCGTCGTGCTGGGAGATGCGCATCTTGTTGGGCGCCATGGACGAGAACGTGGACGAGATCTGCTTGGTGTTGCGCAGGTTCTGGTCGAGCACGAGGGTCACGAGGTCGGCCGGCGGGCCACCGAAGCGCGAGAACACGCGCTGGCCCTCGTCGGAGAAGACGTAGAGCCCGTCGTCCTCGTACTTCAGCGCCTCCATGACCACGGGCCACCAGAGGTCGGCGAAGTCCTGCGCCTCGTCGATGACGATCGCGTCGTACAGGTCGGCGAGGGGCTGCTTGGCGGCCAGATCGAGCATGATCTCAGGCAGCTCGACCTCCCAGAAGTTCGAGTCGTCGTCGCTGCCCTCGGGGGCACCCCACTCGCGACCGATGTCGTGGAACGTCCCGACGTACGCAGGCTGCTCACCGGCCGGGAAGGTCGAGACCCGGCGCTTCATCCACTGGGCGAGGCCTCGCGAGTAGCAGATGAGGGCGACGCGCTTGCCCTGTCGCGCGAGACGACGCGCCTGCTCCACGGCCAGCCAGGTCTTGCCGCTGCCCGCGCCGCCGCGCACCTCGACACGCGTGATGAGGCTCGTGACGTCGAGGATGCGACCCTGCTCGGCACTGAGCCGCTCCACCACGTCGTCCCGCTCGGCGATGCTCGCCTCGATCGACAGCTGGCCGTCACGCTGGGGCAGGAACCGACCGCTGAGCGCCTCGAAGATGGCGACGGTGTCGGCGGCGTCAGTCGGGCGTCGGGTGCTGGCCTGGACGTCGAGCAGCGTGCGAAGCCGATTGCCGATGTCGGACAGATCCTTGGCGTCCACGATCATCGACCGCTCGCACTCGGGATGGCTGAAGCGTGGGTCGACCTCGCTCGCCGGGAGCACGATGGCGTGCGCCCACCGGACCCTCGTGCGACCGAACCAGGCCGGCGAACCCTCGACCCAGTCCTGCAGCACGTACTTGTTGCTGAGGGCCTGGTCGACCGGTCGGATCCGCTTCGGCTCGGGGTTCCAGTCCTGCCACCACGACTCCCCGTCGTGCCAGACCTTGTTTCCCTTGACCTCCAGCACCACGACCCCGTGGCCGTCCAGCACCACGGCGAAGTCGAGCTCGTGGTCGTTTCCGCGGACGGTGAAGCGCTGGTTCGCGATGATCAGGTCGCGCTCCCCCAGCTGCGCCACGAGTGCCGCCCACACACGCCGCTCGGAGGCGTTGACGAACGACGGCTCGGACGGCCAGGTCATGGGGGAAGTCGACGGCATGGGACGGATCCTCTCAGCGTCCTGGATCATCGTCCAGGTCCTCAGTCGTGTCGATCCACCGGAACCGACGCAGGTCGCTCTCATCGAGCACCACGTCGCTCAGCACGCGCGCGCCCCACAGGTCGCGCAGCACGCGCACGATCCGCTCGACGCCCGTCTCGGCCCAGGCGAGCGAGACGTCGAGGTACCAGTTCGGCGAAGCCGTCTCGTCCTCCAGGTCGGGTCGGTGCCAGCCCATCGCGACCAGGCCGAGCTCCTGCTCGGGCGTCCAACGGTGCGCGGTGGGCAGGTAGGAGTTGGAGACGACCTCGCACCGCAGCATCGCGTCGCCGTAGCGGCAGAGCTGGACGTACTTGGGCCAGGTCGACCCGACGTCGTCCTCCCCGTTCCCGTCGCGATAGAGCACGAAGGTGCCGTCGTCGGGCAGCCGACGGGCCATTTCGGCGACCGACGCCGCGAACGACGCCCAAGCCATGTCGCTCCGGCGCACCGCGTTCACGAGGCGTCCTCGTGGCCGGTCGACGACCCGTGCTGCAGGTCGTCGCGGACCTGACCAAGGGCCGAGCGCACGCGGCGCCAGTGACGCCACTGCCGGATGCAGGCCTCCCGCAGGCCTTCGTCGGCGCGCCGCCCGGCGGTCAGGGCCGCGCGACTCTCGCGGTGCGCCGTCTCGATCCACCGCTCGACGGTCTCGAGGTTCGGTGCCACCTCGCGGAACATCTCGACGAGCTCCTCCGCCGACGCGTCCCCCGCATCTCCCGCGAGAACCGACAGCGTCGGGTCGACCGCCGGGATGAGCACCGGCTCCTGAGCCGGCTCCGGCGTCTTCGCCCTGCGCCGCTTCAGACGGGTGTCGAGGTCGGCGAGCTGCACCCGCAGGCGGAGCAGGTGATTGACGGCGTCGTGGAGGTGCTCGGCCACGAGCGGCGAGGCCTCGACGGGCACGGTGGCGAGCAGCATGTCGCGCTCGAGGAAGAACCGGACGTGCCGGAACCGTCGGCTGAGTCGGTCGGCCTCACGGTGGGCGCGCTTGAACCGGACCTCGCGAGCGAGCACGGTGACGACCTCCACGAGGCTCTTGTCGCGGACCCGCACCGTCACCACTCCGCCCTTGCCACGCATGCGGATGCTGCCGTCGGGCGCGACCTTCAGCGGCGCCGACACCATGGCCTGCATCATCTCCTCGAGCAGTGCCTGCTGCTCCTCGGGCGATGAGCTCCAGGCGATCTCGGTGGTCCCAGGGCTCGGCTCGGGGTCGGCGGTCTCCGCCGCCGGAACGTGCTCGGACGCCTCCCACTCGAGGATCTCGCCGTCGTCGTGGGGCGAGACCACCTCCGCGGAGAGGAACGCCGGCGACACGACACCCCAGACCTCGTGCAGCACCGTCGACGCTGCGTGGGCGAGTCGGTCGACGTCGTCGCGGTCGAGTCCCAGGACGGGCTCCCCCGACGGTCGCGCCGGGACGAAGCCGAGGTCGGTCAGTCGGGCCGCGGTGCGCAAGGACAGTGCGTACGGCGTGGCGAGCGTCACCTGGGCGTCATCGGGCATCGACAGTGCGACGAACCGTGCGTCGTCGGTGGTGCTCACCTGCACGGTGGGCGCCTCGAGGTCGTGGGGAGCCGGGTCGAGGACCAGCGTGTTGTGGTCGGGCGCAGCAAGCATCCACTCGGCCAGACGCATGCGGAAGTCGAGCCAGGACCCCTCGACCCACGCGTCGACGCCCTGCTCGATCGACCGTCCGTCGCGCTCGTCCATCGTCACCACCTCCGTCGCGTCGGCCCTCGCCGACTCCTCGACGGTAGGCTCTGACACCGACAGAAAGCAATGCATGCTGCATAGGCCTTTGATCAGGCTTCGCGTGAATGCTCCTCGAGCATGCGCTTGAGGACGAGCTTCTGCACCTCGCCCAGGGCGTCGAGACGATCCTCCGGAGACAGCTCCTCGATGAGGTCGACGGCTTGGCCGACGATGTCGTCCCGGGTCGTCCGTGCCGAGCTCCTCCGCGGCAACGGCGGAACACCCATGGGCATCTCGGTCGACGGTTCGAGCGAGGAGGTGATGCGCCCCTCACCCGACAACAGCGCCGCCTGCGCTTGAAGAGAACGCTGGAACGACGGAGATGAGACGTCGTCCGGCGGAAGAGCCGCCTCCAGCGCGAGCGGCTCCACGCCGAGCGCCTCCGCCAGCTGGGCCGCCGCCTTGCGCGACGGCTTGCGCAGGCCCGTCTCCAGCTGTGACACGTAGGGGTAGGACAACCCCGACCTCTCGGCCAGCTGGGACCGCGACATCCCTTGTCGCTTGCGGAACTCCGCCAGTACTCGTCCGAACGAGGAATCGGTCGACATCTCGATGCTCCTTGCATAATCTGTCTGCCGTCTGCATTATGCTCATTGCACACCCTACCTGAGAGGAGATGATCATGAAGCTCTCGACACACCTGAGCCGCGATCGCTTCGACTGGATGCAGGCCTCCCTGCGCCGTCGCGACCACGCCGTCATGCTCGTCCGCGTCGCCGGCACCCTGCCCGAGGGATACGCCGTCCGCCCCACCGAGCGCGCCGCGTCGCACCTGGTGGTGGTGCTCGACCGCAGCGGCTCCATGTCCGGCGGGCGTCTCGAGCACGCCAAGCGCGCGCTGGTCGACGTCGTCCGACGGCTCTCCCCCGATGACTCCTTCGGTCTCGTCACCTTCGACTCGTCTGTCGAGGTGGTGGTGCCCGCGGGTCCCGTCACCGACCCCGCTGCCATCGTCCGACGCATCGAGTCGGTCCGCACCGGAGGCAGCACCGACCTCGGCGCCGGCCTCGTGCGCGGCCTCGAGGAGGCACGTCGCCTCGACGTCGGGGCCGGCGTGCGAGTGCTGCTGGTCAGCGACGGCCACGCCAACGTCGGCGTCACCGACCCCGAGGCGCTCGGGGGGCGCGTCGGGGCGATGCGCGAGCGGGGCATCGCCACGTCCACGCTCGGTGTCGGCCTGGGGTACGACGAGCTGCTGCTGAACGCGATCGCCCGCGCGGGCAGTGGCAACGGGCACTTCGCGGCCGAGGCAGACGCAGCGGCGGCAGCGATCGGCGAGGAGTGCGGCGAGCTCGCCGCTCAGCGGTTCCTCTCGGTCCGGCTCACGATCGCTGCAGCGTCCGGCATCCGCGGGCTCGACGTGGTCAACGACCTCCCTGTCGTGCCGGTGCCCGGCGGCATCCAGGTCGACCTCGGCAGCCTCCGCGTCGACGAGACCCGCTCGCTCGTGGTCGAGTGCGCCCCGCACCCGGCCACCCGGCCGGGACGGCGCAAGATCGGGAAGCTGCGCGTCGACTACGTCCTCGCGGACGACCTGAGCGACCAGCACACGTCCACCACGGTGTGGACGCACGTGAGTCGGCCCGACGAACGCGAGGCGGGCTCGGACCGCCAGGTGCTCGGCGAGTGGTACGTGCAGCGGGTGCTGCGACGCCGGCGCAAGGCCCTCGCGCTCCTGACGCGCGGCGACGACGTCCGCGCGGCTCGCGAGTTCGCGAAGCTGGCGACGCTGGCGCACTCGGCGGCGGCGAAGGTGCCGGCGGTGTTCCGCGCCGAGCTGCTCCGCGAGGCCCAGGAGGCCGAGCGGATGGCCGAGCCCGAGCTGTTCCTGGCGATGGCGCCGGACGACCGGCAGCTCATCAGCAAGACCATGACGGCTGACGGTGGTCGCCGTTCCCGGAGGCGCTCGTGAGCGCCGAGCAGATCGGCCCCGAGGGGCAGAAGGAGAGCCGCATGAAGCGGAAGGTTATCGTCGTGCTCGTCACGACGCTGGTGGTGGCGCTCGGCGCCACCGGGACCGTGATGTTCGTCCAGCACCGTGCTGAGGTCGAGCGCGTCGAGGCAGCGGCCGCCGAGGAGCGCGCGGCCGAGCGCGAACGGCGTGCCGAGCTCGCCGCTGCCAAGGCCGCCCACGAGGAGTGTATCGCTGCGACGGCCGACTACCTCGCTGCCGTGCAGGACATCGACGCCGTGCTCGACGTCGGCGTGAACGAGGAGGACTACGGCGACCTCGTGCGCGATGCCTCGCGAGCAGCACGCCGCGTCGGCCCGGTCGAGGAACGATGCCGTGACGGCCTGGTCGAGCCACTGGACGCGGCGCTCGACCTGTACACCGACGGGGCATCCACCTGGAACGACTGCCTGTACGACGACATCTTCACCGAGTGCGACGTCGACGGACTCGACCTCAGCGGCGAGTACTGGGAGGGCGCGTCGCTGCTCGTCGACGCCGCGACCCTCTTCGTCGAGGGTGCCGGCGGTGACGAGGCGTGACCGGCCACGAGGTCATCCCGGGCGAGAGGACGCCTACCGGCGTCGTCACAGCTGAGGTCTCCTCGGACCCGATGCCCGAGCGCACCACCACGTCAGCGGTCCTCGACGGACCCGTCCGAGATGAGGCGACGACGACGGCGCCTCGTTCCCGACGGAAACCTGACGAAGACGAGGTGATTCGGACCTGCGACGGCTTCGCAGGCCCCGGCCCCTTCCCCGTCGACAGCCGATCCACGACCCACACCGACTGACCCGGAGGTCCACCATGAACGCCATCCCCGATCCCTCGTCCCTGTCCGACGAGTACGCCGCCGTCCTCGCCCGTCTCGACGCGCTCGCCGCCATCACGGCCGAGTACACCGAGCGCCGCCTCCTGCTGGAGGTGCTGCTCGACGACGACCGCCTCCCCGCGTTCATGGCGCACCCCTACGCCCTGCTCTCCGCCGAGGAAGAGGTCGAGCTGGCCGGCTACGTCGCCGCTGGCCTGGCCGCCGCAGGTGACACCGGCCCTGACGCCACGCGCGCCGTTCGGCTCGGCTCGCTGGCGCGCGAGCGGTTCGTCCTCGCCAACGTCCGCCTCGTGATCTCGATCGTGCGGGTGACGAACCGGGAGGGGCTCCCGTTCGACGACTGCATGCAGGCCGGCCTCATGGGTGTGATGCGGGCGGCCGAGAAGTTCGATCCCTCCTTCGGCACGAAGTTCTCCACCTATGCGACCTGGTGGATCCGCCAGCACGTGCAGCGCTCGATCGCCGACACGGCGCGCTTGGTCCGGCTCCCGGTCCACGTGCACGAGGACCTGCGACCGGTCCGGGCGGCGAGGCGGGCACTGCGCGAGTCCCTCGACCCTCTCCCGACCCTCGCGGAGATCTCCGACGCGACCAGCCGCCCCGTCGCACGGGTGGAGCAGGTCCTCGCGTTCGACCGCGACGTCATCGACCTCGACGCCGCCACCGAGCTCATGGGCGACGACGTCCGCCGGGCCCACCGGCCGGACCTCGACGTCGAGGAGTCACTGGACCGCGAACGCTTGTGCGCCCAGGTGCTCTCGCTCCTCACCAACCGCGAGTCGGCGGTCCTACGCCGCCGGTGCGGTTACGACACGGGTCGCGAGGAGACCCTCGAGGAGATCGGCCAGTCGTTCGGCGTGACGCGCGAACGGATCCGCCAGATCGAGGCGAAGGCGAAGCGCAAGATCGTCGAGGCGCTCGCCGGGCAGGCGGGCTGACGTGGCGGACACCGCGAAGCCGATCTGGTTCCTCGACATCGACGGCGTGGTCAACGCACTGCGCCCTCGCGACGGCCTCGCTGCCACGAAGGCTCGGACCGCAAACGAGACGTGGCCGATCCACTGGTCGCGCGAGGTGGTCCAGCTGATCAACACCTGCCACCGGGCCGGTCTGGCCGATGTGAGGTGGCTGACGACGTGGGAGCAGGACGCCCACCTCTCGCTCGCCCCAGCGGTCGGCCTCGACCCGTTCCCGTCGTACGACATCCCGAGCGGCAGCTCGCACCACGGCTGGTGGAAGGCCCACGTCGTCGCTGACGTCATCGGCGCCGAACGACGACCGTTCGTCTGGACCGACGACGACCTCGCTGTCGAGGACGTGACGGAGATGGTCGACCGTCTCGGGGTCGACCACCTCCTCGTCGCTCCAGACCCCGACCTAGGTCTCACGTCCTCGAACCTCCGGAGCGTCGTCGACTTCCTCTCCCGGTTTGCACCTGTGCGACCCTCGGGACAGGCATCATGATCATCGTGGGCAGAACGTCCAAGATCAGTTCCAGGGGGCTCTCATGGTGATGCTCGTCGCTGACGGCTCGTTCGTCCTGAGTCCGTCAGACCTGACGGCGTCGGCCGGCTGCGAGTTCGCATGGCTCCGCACGGTCGACGTGCGTCGCGGCCTGGTGACTCCACCGAGCAGCGAGGCCGATCTCATGATGGACCGGTTGTCCGAGCTCGGGGACGAGCACGAACGTCGCTACGTCGAGCTGCTCCGGTCCGAGGGCAGGAACGTGGTCGAGATCGCACACCCTGAGCCTTACAACCCGACCACCCTTGCGGCAGCAATGGAGGAGACGCTGGACGCGCTGCGGGCGGGCGTCGAGGTCGTTGCCCAGGCCGTGCTGACCGACGGCGGCTTCGGAGGCCAGGCCGACTTCCTCGTCCGCGACGCCGACGGCCGGTACGAGGTCTGGGATGCCAAGCTCGCCCGGCACGCGAAGGTGACGGCTCTGCTGCAGATCGCCGGCTACGCCGATCTGCTCGACCAGCACGGCATCCCCCGGTCGCCCGTCGGGCGCCTCATCCTCGGCAACGGGGAGGTTCACGACCAGGACCTCGACGACGTCGTCGCCGTGTACCGGCACCGCCGCAGAAACCTCGAGGCGCTCCTGCGACGCCACCTCGACTCGGGGAACCCGGCCAGATGGAACGCAGCAGACATCAGGCAGTGCGGGTCCTGCGAGCACTGCACCGCAGAGGTCGAAGCCCACCGCGACCTGCTGCTGGTCGCCGGGATGCGTCGATCGCAGCGCGAGTACCTGCGTGCAGCGGGCGTCGAGACCATCGATCAGCTCGCCGCCATGGATGCCACGGTCGCCGGACTGGCCGAGCGCTCCTGGCAGAAGCTTCAGTCGCAGGCCGCCCTACAGGTCGCGGCGTCCTCTGCAGATGGCGTGGTGCACCAGGTCTTCGACTCCACGCCGATCCGCCAGCTACCCGCCCCCAGCGCGGGGGACATCTTCTTCGACTTCGAGGGAGACCCGCTGTGGGTCGACGGCACCAGCCACGAAACCGGGCTCGAGTACCTCTTCGGATGGGTCGCGGACGACGGGACCGCCGACGGTGCGTTCACGAGCCTGTGGGCGGACGACCGCGCCGAGGAGAAGGCGGCGCTCATCGCGTTCCTCGACTTCCTCGAGGACCGGTGGACGCAGCACCCCGACCTGCACGTCTATCACTACGCGCCGTACGAGGTGACCGCGCTGAAGCGGCTGACCGTGCGGCACACCGTCGGTGAGGACTTCCTCGACGAGCTGCTCCGGGCGGGAGTCTTCATCGACCTCTACGCGACCGTCCGGCAGTCGGTGCGCGTCTCCCAGCCGTCGTACAGCATCAAGTACCTCGAGCCGCTCTACATGGGTGAGTCACTCCGAGGCGAGGTCTCGAACGCGACGGACTCGATCGTGCAGTACGAGCACTACCGAGTGCTGCGAGCTGACGGCGACGACGAGAAGGCGCAGCAGGTGCGCGCAAACGTCGAGGCCTACAACGCCTACGACTGCACGTCGACGATGCGGCTGCTCGGGTGGCTGCGTGACGTCGGCGGGTGGTCGCCGGCAGCACACGACCAGGCCTCCCGGACGACCGACGACGAGTCCGCCGCACGGCAGACGACTCTCGGCGACGCCGCAGTTGTCGCGGCGGAGCTCCTGGCCAACCTGCCCGACGCCGACCGCACGGCCGAGCAGCAGGCCGTCGCCCTGCTCGCTGCTGCCTTGGGCTATCACCGCCGCGAGAAGAAGCCGTCCTGGTGGGTGTACTACTCCCGACTCTCCGAACCGGTCGACGAGTGGATGGACCTGCGGAGCACGCTCGTGGCCGAGGGACCTGTCGAGCTGGTCGAGGACTGGGCACCGGTCAAGAACAGCGTCGGGCGGGTGCTGCGCATGCGCGGACGGCTGGAGCCGGGAAGCACAGTCGACACGAACGCCTCGGTGTCCTTGCTCTTCGAGGACCTTCCGCCTGGTGTGGAGCTGGGCGACGGCGAGGTGCGCGCCTACGTCGGGAAGGCCGAGGTCATCGCTGTCGAGGAGGGCGACGACGGCGTGGCCGACGTGCTCCTGATGCACAAGCACGGCCAGGACGCACCGACGTTCTCCCAGCTCCCGATGGCGGCCGTGGAGCAGGGGTTCGTCCCCGACGGACCTCTGGAGAAGGTGATCCAGGCACTGGCGACGTCGATCGATCCGTCCGATCCAGTCCCCCTGCCGGCGACGGCGGCACTTGACGTGCTGGCCAGGCGCTCCCCTCGCCTCGTCGACGGGACCTTCGTCGGTGGCCAGGCGACGTCCAGCGACATCGACCTCATGCTCGACTCCATCCGTCGTCTCGATCACTCCTACCTCGCTGTCCAGGGCCCTCCCGGGACAGGTAAGACCTACCTTGGCTCCCACGTCGTGCGTCGACTCGTCGAGACTGGGTGGAAGGTCGGCGTCGTGGCGCAGGGACACACCACCGTCGAGACCTTCCTGCAGAAGACCATCGATGCAGGACTGGTTCCCTCGAGCATTGCGAAGGAGAACAAGGGCAGCGACAAGACCGACAAGCCCTGGACCGTGCTGAAGGACAAGCCGGCGCACGTGACCTTCGTCGCCGAGCAGGATGCCGGCTTCCTCGTCGGAGGCACTGCCTGGGCCTTCGCCAGCGACAAGGCGTTCCATGACGCCGAACTCGACCTGCTCGTCATCGACGAGGCTGGTCAGTTTTCCCTCGCCAACACGATCGTCGTCGGCCGCGCCACGAAACGTCTGCTGCTGCTGGGCGACCCACAGCAACTCCCCCAGGTGAGCCAGGGGACGCACCCCGAGCCGGTCGACGGTTCTGCCCTCGCCTGGCTCACGGAGGGCTCTGCGACGATGCCGACGGAACGAGGCTTCTTCCTCGCCAAGACGCGACGGATGCACCCGATCCTCACGACCGCCGTCTCGCGCCTGTCGTACGAGGGTCGTCTGACGTCGGTCGCCGAGGTCACGACCGACCGCGACCTGCCGGGACTCCACCCAGGCATCCACCCGATCCAGGTCGAACACGTCGGCAACAGCGTTCACGCGGTCGAGGAGGCTGACGCGATCCTGGCCAGCATCTGCGAGCTGATGCGACTCCGGTGGCAGCCAAGCCGATCGTGGGGCGCCAGGCCGATGGTCCCCCAGGACGTCATCGTCGTCGCGCCCTACAACAGCCAGGTCGCGATCATCCGACAGCGGCTCGACTCAGTGCAGCTCTTCGATACTCGCGTCGGCACCGTGGACAAGTTCCAGGGTCAGGAGGCACCCGTCGTGATGGTCTCGATGACTGCGTCGTCGCCTGCAGATGCACCGCGCGGCATGGACTTCCTCCTGAACCGCAACCGCCTCAACGTCGCCATTTCTCGAGGTCAGTGGGCGGCCTACGTCTTCCACTCGCCCCAACTGGCCGACCACCTGCCGAGCACGCCTGCCGGCCTTGCCGAGCTCGGCTCCTACCTCCGATTCATTGCCGACTGAAGGAAGACATCGTGCTCACAGTCGAACAGCTCACCTCGGCCACGCCCGAGGAACTCCTCGCCGACTACGCGGCCGTTCTTCGAGAGCTACGCTCACGCGAGATCGTCCGGACCAACAACGCGCCTGCAGGCGACTACGCCGAGTGGCTCGCTCAGCGTGCTCTCGGCGGCGTGCTCGCCCCCAACTCGGTCAAGTCCTACGACCTAACGCTCGAGGACGGGACGCTGATCCAGGTCAAGGCTCGAGTGGTCAGTGAACCGATCACGAGGTCCCAACGACAGATGTCGCCGTTCCGATCCTGGGACTTCCGCCTCGGTGCTCTGGTGCAGCTGTCGTCCGCCGACTACTCAGTCGTGCGAGCGGCGCTCGTTCCGGCATCGGAGATTCGCAGCCGTGCCACCCATCGCTCGCACGTCAACGGTGACGTGGCCTTCATGACGGACGACCTACTCAGCGCCCCGGGCGCGCGGGACGTGACGGCCGCGTTCCGAGCGGCGGCGCAGGACGGCCCTCGAGCTCCTGACTCGGAAAGATCGAAGCACGTGTGACACCGAGTCCGAGACCATCCGAGTACCAACATCTAGCCAGCAACCCTCTACCCGCGATATCGGACCAAGCATCGTCGAGTCGACGATCGGGAGGAACCTTCATGACGTTGTCCATCACCGTCCAGGCGAACGACTGGGCCAGCTACGCCCTCGTGTACAACCGCATCCCCTTCGTGCACTCCGTGCGTGTCGACGGGATCGGGCACGAGGCGCCGGCGGTGTTGAAGATCCGATTGGACGATCGAGGGACATCACTGACTCATCCCTTCGCGGTCGAGCTCGAGCCGGAGGCCGACGGCCGCGCGGTGATCGACCCCGTCTCGCTCCAGGTCGACCTGGCAGCCATGAGCCAGCTGAGCGAGGACACCACGGCCGAGCTCGTCGTCGAGGTCCACCAGAGCGACGAGGTCACAAGCCTCCGCCAGGACGTCCTGCTCGGCTCGGCACGGACGTGGAGGACCATCTTCTCGACCGATGGGTCGGGTCGCGCCGCGCTGAACCCGCTCGCGACCGAGACACTCGCGGCCTTCGTCCAGCCGAACGATCCCAGCATCGGATCGTTCCTCGACGCGGTCCGGGTGCGCCTCGAGAGGACCACTGGCTCCGGTTCGACCCAGGGGTACCAGGCCGGACCGGAACGTGCCGACGCCATCGTGCAGGCGATCTGGGACGAGGCACGGGGACGCAACATCACCTACAGCAACCCACCCGCTAGCTGGGCAGCCGGGCAGAAGGTCCGCACACCGAGCGAAGTCCTCGAAGGAAGAGTCGGCACCTGCCTGGACACGACGGTCGTCCTGGCGGCGGCGATCGAGCACGCCGGCCTGCACCCCGTGCTGTTCGTCGTCGAGGGGCACGCCTTCCTCGGCTACTGGCGAGAAGAGGATCTGGGCATCGCGTCGGTGGAGTCGATGGAGCTCGCCGCCAACGCCGTCGACGGCGGTCGACTTCGGGTCTTGGAGACGACTCGTGTTGCCGGCGGTGACTCGTCTGCCGCCTTCGACGACGACGCGCACGAGAGCACGCGCGGCAGCTACCTCACGGGGACTCTCTCGCGCTTCGAGGGCGTCGTGGACGTTCGAGTCGTTCGGCGCCAGAGCCAGGTGCTCCCGCTCCCGGCCATGCGCGTCAGCAGCACTGGTGACACCACGCTCGTCGAGTACGTCCCGACCGAGCACTCCGGCCACACCGTCGTGTCGACGACTCCGCAGGTCGACGGTCGCTCTGGTCAGGCCGCGCCATCCGTCCCGCCGCGCGTCCAGTCCTGGAAGAACTCGCTGCTGGACCTGAGCCTGCGCAACAAGCTCATCAACTTCACCGAGCGGTCCGCCATCCAGCTCGCCGTGCCGCCGGGAAGCATCGCCCACGTGGAGGACCTGCTCAACGCAGGGCAGTCGCTCACGCTGCTGCCGGGCGACCAGATTCCCTCGACCAGCGAGGCGCAGGGTGTGCGCTTCGGCGCGGATCTGCCCGTGTCCCAGCTCAAGGAGATCCTCGACGCCAAGCGCATCTTCACCGACGTCCGGACCGGTCAGACCCTGGACTCCTACCTCCGGAAAATGCGCAACTTCGCCTACAAGGCGCGGACCATCGAGGAGGAGACCGGTGCCAACAACCTCTACCTCGCCCTGGGATCGTTGCACTGGGAGGTCGACGGCCGCGCGCTCAAGTCACCATTGATCCTGCTTCCGGTCACGCTCGTGCCCGGGTCACGCCGCGGTCTGTACCGCCTGCAGCTGGACGAGTCCGGCTCCAGCACGCCGAACTACTGCTTGATCGAGAAGCTTCGGCAGGCAGACGGGATCACGATCCCTGGTCTGGAGAACCCAGTAGAGGACGAGCACGGCATCGATCTCGCTGCCACCTTCGCCGCGGTGCGCGACGCTCTCGCCGAGAAGCAGATCCCCTATCGGGTCGACGAGTCCGCCGACATCGCCGTGCTGCAGTTTGCCAAGTTCAGGCTCTGGAAGGACCTCGACGACGACTGGCAAGGTCTAATGAGCGCTCCCCTGGTCCGGCACCTGGTCGAGGACCCGACGGGCGAGTTCCGCGATCCCCTGATCGACGAGTCGATGGACGACCTCGACGACCTCGACGCTCACTGCCCGATCCCGGCCGACGCATCGCAGCTCGAGGCGGTGGCCGCCGCGGTGGCCGGCCACACCTTCGTGCTCGAGGGCCCGCCTGGCACCGGCAAGTCGCAGACGATCACGAACCTGTTGGCACGGGCCATCGCGGCAGGTAAGCGGGTGCTCTTCGTGGCGGAGAAGCGCGCCGCTCTCGACGTGGTCTCCTCTCGCCTCGAGTCGGTGGGCATGGGGCCGTTCTCGCTGGACCTGCACGACAAGTCCAGCAAGCCTGCGGTGGTCCGAGACCAGATCAAGCAGGCGCTCGACCTGCACCTGGAGTTCGACCGGCAGGGACTCACGGCGGAACAGGAGGCGGTGAGCAGCTCGCGACGGTCCCTGCAGAGGTACGCGACGCGTCTCCACGAGACGAACGCGGCAGGACTCTCCTACTACTCGGCCCGAACCCAGGTTCTTGCCTACCCGGAGGAGCTGCCTGCCCTGCCGATCACCACGGAGGAGCTCATCTCGCTCGATTCCGAAGCACTGTCGAGGCTTCGCACGTCGCTGAGGAACCTCGAGGATCCCGCCGACCTCGCCCGCCCTCAGCCCCATCATCCCTGGGGCTTCATCCGCGGCGTCATCGACGACCGTCGAGGCGTCCTCGCGGCCGCAGCAGATCTGGACCGAGCCGTGGCTGACCTGCCACCGGCCGGGCCATTGAGGGACGCCGTCGACCAGGCGACGACCCCGGAGGACGTGTCGGCCCTGGTGGCCCTGACGCACGGTCCAGCCGTCACGACTGCCGAGCTGGACCAGGTGCGAACTCGTTCCTGGACCGAGCGGCGCGACGCCTACGTCAACTCCCTCAACGCTCTCAGCAGCGCGAGCCCCGCCGTGCTCGAGCGAGCGAAGCCATCGGCGCTCGACCAGCCGGTGTCGAGCATCCGCGAGGCCGTCTCCGCTGCTGCGACCTCCGGGTTCTTCGGTCGCAAGAAGCGGGTCCTCGCGGCGCTCTCGCCCCTGGACGAGCACCTGACGGGTCCGGTGCGCCCGAAGGAGGCCGTGTCCGTGCTCGACCAGCTCGTCGAGCTTCGCACGAACGCGGATGCGATCGCCCCCGACCGCTCCGGCATCCCAGGGACCCGCCCGGTGCTGGGATGGAACCCCTACACGGATGCCTCACTGGAAGCTGCGGAATCCCAGCTCGAGTGGCTGGAGAACCAGGCGGCCCGTACCGCCCCGGGGGCGGACGGAACCTTCGACGCCTTCGGCCAGGCGCTGCGAGCACTGATCGATGCAGACCTAGTGCTGAGCGAGCGCGAGAGCACGGCGCTGCGAGCGGTAGACACGGCCTTGCAGGCACTCTGGACGGCGTCCAGGGCTAGGCCTGGCGATCTCAGCGACTGGCTCGACGGGGCTCCCCTCGTGCCCATCTGGGCGTCTGGGACGGCCGCGCGCGGTGCCCCGGCCCAGGCGGAGCGGACGCTCGACCGATGGCTCGACTTCGTCTCCGCGGCACGAGCGCTGCGCGACCTCCACCTCGAGTCCGCCTTCGACGCCGTCCTCGAGGGCCGCGTGGGAAGCACCTCCGCCGTGGCATCGATGGAGAAGGGCTTGGCGCTCGCCTCGATGGAGGAGCGAATGCTGGCCTCTGGCCTCGACGCCTTCGATCCGGAGGCTCATGACAAGGTCGTCCAGCGCTTCGCAACATCCATGTCCGACCTGCGCGCTCACCTCCAGTCTTCCGTTGCTGCAGACGTCCTCGCTGCCCGACCCTTCCGGTCTGGATCCGAGAGGGGTCAGGTGGGAGAGCTGCGACGTCAGCTCGAACGACGCCGCGGCGGCATGAAGGTCCGCGAGCTGCTCGCGACCTACGGTGACTTGATCACGCAGGTGATGCCGTGCGTGCTCGTCAGTCCCGACTCGATCGCACGATTCTTCCCCGTCGGCTCGATCACCTTCGACCTAGTCGTCTTCGACGAGGCCTCCCAGATCCGGGTGGCCGACGCGGTGGGTGCGATGGGCCGCGCCACCTCGGCCGTGGTGGTCGGTGACAGCAAGCAGATGCCGCCCACGTCCTTCGCGGAACCGTCTGCCGATGACTCCGGACAGACCGACGAGCTGCTGGTCCAGCCGGACGAGGAGAGCATCCTCACCGAGGTCGCTCAGGCAGGCGTCGCACGTCGAGCTCTCACGTGGCACTACCGGAGCAAGGACGAGTCCCTCATCGCCTTCAGTAACGAGCACTACTACGAGAGTCGACTCTCGTCCTTCCCAGCGCCCGACCCCGGAGTGGACGACGAGGGCCACCCCATTGCTGGAGTCAGCCTCGTCAAGCTCGACGGCACCTTCGTCCGGACACCGGGGCGGGACAAGGGGACCAACCGTGTCGAGGCCGAAGCGATCGTCTCCGAGATCCGACGGCGCTTCACCGCCTCGCCCGAAGTCCCTCCGTCCATCGGCGTCGTGACCTTCAACATGCCGCAAAGGACCCTGGTGGAGTCGATGCTCCGCGACCTCGACGACGCTCGCATCCTCAAGGCCATGGACGGGACGAATGGCGAGGGCCTCTTCGTCAAGAACCTGGAGAACGTGCAGGGCGACGAGCGCGACGTGATCCTGTTCTCCACGGCCTTCAGCAGGAACGACAAGGGGGTGCTGCCCCTGAACTTCGGTCCTCTCACGAACCGGGGCGGCGAGCGCCGGCTGAACGTCGCCATCACCCGTGCTCGTACCCAGGTGGTCATCTTCACCTCCTTCGACCCGAGCGAGCTGCGCGTGGAGGCCACAGGCTCCATCGGCATCAAGCACCTCGCGGCCTACATGCAGGCCGCGGCTCGCAGGACGGCCGGCGTCGAGTCCGTGTCCCTTCGTTCGGTGATCGATCGCCACCGCGACGAGATCGCGAGTGCGTGTCGCGAGGCGGGTCTCGTCGTCTCCACCGACCTCGGCCTGTCGGACTTCAAGATCGACCTCGCGCTGGCGCACCCGTCCACGCCCGACACACCCCTCGTCGCCGTGCTCCTCGATGGCGAGGGCTGGGCGGCGCGGCGCACCGTCGGCGATCGAGACGGACTCCCCGTCTCGGTCCTCGAGAGCCTGATGGGGTGGCCTTCGGTGCAGCGTGTGTGGATGCCCGAGTGGCTGGAGGATCGAGCCACGGTGGTCGCGCGGCTGGCTCACGAGGTCGAGGAGGCACGTTCCACCCCTCGACCCGTGCGCGCGGCCCCGCCGGCAGCACCATCACGAGCGACGGAGGGGGACGTCCCCGATGTCGGCTCCACTTCGTCGCGCCCTGAACTCTCCCCAGCCCCCACCGACAGCGCCGGCCCGCCCGCATTCACCTCGGCGGCAGCTCCGAGTCCCGCGCTCGATCACGCCCTCCCGGGGGCGAGCCCCTTTCTCCCCTGGATACCCCGGGTGATCGGGAGCCGGTCCTACCTGGATGCTCTCCCCGAGCGCTGGGCCGGCGACGCCGTCGCTCTGGAGCTGAGGGCGATCATCGAGCGGGAGGGCCCGATCTCCTTCGAGAGAGCTGCGCGTCTGGCTGCGGGATCCTTCGACCTGACTCGCCTCAACGCCTCCCGGATCGAATCGATCGTGCGGTGCATCCCGAGAGAGCTGCGAGACGGAGAGCGCTTCGCGTGGCCCGAAGGAGTCAATCGCGACTCGTGGGCCGGCTTCAGGACCGCGACGTTCGACGACCCCCGACCGATCGCCGATGTCCATCCGATCGAAATCGCCAACGCCATCGTCGCCCTGTGTCGGGACGCCCATGGAATGACGGAGGATGAAGCCCTCAAGGAGACGCTGGTCGTGTTCGGTTGGCGACGTCGCACGGATGCTCTCACTGGACCCGTTCGCGCGGCTCTCCGCCGAGCACTGGAAACGGAGCAGATGGTTCAAGGACCCGACGGGGTGATCAAAGTGTCACGTTGACCGGACCACCCTGCTGAGGACCGCCACTCTCACACCCACCGGAGAATCCCCATGTCGAAGTACGTCGTCAACCAGCACCCGGTCAGCTATCTCTTGGCCCAAGTGCAGGCCGGGCAAATCGCCATCCCCGAGCTTCAGCGGCCCTTCGTCTGGAACAGCACGAAGGTTCGCGATCTGCTCGACTCGCTCTACAACGGGTACCCCGTGGGCTACCTGATCACCTGGCAGTCCGTCGGGGCGGCACTGAAAGATGGGAGCAAGGCCTCGTTTCAGCAGATCCTCATCGATGGCCAACAACGAGTGACCGCGCTCCGTGCGGCGCTCGTGGGTGAGCCAGTGGTCACGAAGGACTACAAGGCATCGCGGATCGTCATCGCCTTCAACCCCGTCACTTCAGAGTTCGCGACACTCACCCCTGTGATCCGGAAGAACTCGGAATGGATCTCGGACGTATCGAAGCTCTTCGGTGACGCCATGCTGCTCACCTTCATCCGCGACTACCTGGATCGGAACCCTGGCGTCGATCCCCGAACGGTTGAGACGAACCTGCAGCGCCTCGTCGACATCCGCAACGCGCCGATCGGCATCATCGCTTTGTCGGCAGACCTCGACGTCGAGACTGTCTCGGAGATCTTCATTCGGATCAATTCCAAGGGCGTCCCGCTGAACGCGGCCGACTTCGCGATGAGCAAGATTGCGACCTACGGCGACCGCGGCCGCAACCTGCGGAAGCTCATCGACTACTTCTGCCACTTGTCGGTCGCGCCCCACGTGTATACGGACATTAAGGACAACGACCCCGAGTTCGCGTCTTCGGGGTTACTCGAGAAGATCGCCTGGCTTCGGAAGGACTCCGAGGATCTCTACGATCCGACGTTCAAGGACGTTATTCGGGTGGCGACCATCGCCGGGTTCCGTCGCGGTAAGCCGTCGAGCCTTGTCGCTGCACTGTCCGGCCGTGACACGGAGACCCGCACGTTCGACGAGTCCCGCATCGATCCCGCGTACGACCGGCTCGAGGAGGTGCTCGGTCGCATGGTCAACGAGCACACCTTCAAGCAGTTCGTGATGACGATCAAGTCGGCCGGCTTCGTCAACGCCGGAATGATCAACGCGCAGAACGCCCTCAATTTCGCTTACGCGCTCTATCTCATCCTTCGGAAGGACGAGGGCGAAAGCGACGCAACAACAAAGAACGTCGTTCGTCGCTGGTTCGTCATGTCACTGCTGACCAACCGTCACTCCGGCAGCTTCGAGTCCCAGTTCGACCAAGACCTCCGCCGAATCCGCGAGGTCGGGGCTGCGGATTACCTCAAGCAAGTCGAGGCTAGCGAACTATCCGAGTCGTTCTGGACGGTCACCCTGCCGACCAATCTCAACACCTCGAGCACGGCCAGCCCCTACTTTCAGGTCTTCCTTGCTTCTCAGGTATCGGCGAACGCCCGCGGCTTCCTCTCGCGCTCTATCCGCGTCGGCACGATGCTAGAAACGATGGGCGACATCCACCACATCCTCCCCCGCGACTACCTGCGAAAGTCGGGATGGCCCGATCGGAGCGACTACAACCAGGTCGCCAACTTCGCCCTCACGGAGACGCCCATCAACATCCGCATCGGCAACCGGCCCCCCGCTGAGTACATGGCGGAGGTCGCGGCCCAGATGGAAGCCGCCACTCCGACGCTCGGGGAGATCAGGTCCGCGGACGATCTTGCTGCGAACCTTCGTGAGAACGCCCTGCCGACGGACTTTGCGCGTTTTACGTCGGCGACGTATCCATCGTTTCTCGAGGAACGTCGAGCCCTGATGGCTGACGCGATTCGACGGTATTACGAGCGCTTGTGATGGAGTACTTGTCCAGCAAAAGCTGATGAAACTTGCGGCTACCTAGCTGCATGCGATCGGTTCTTCCTCGAGCTCCGCCATTCGGCAAGTTCGGACTCGTACTTGGAGTACGAGCGCGCGAAGTCCGCATCCTGCTCGACCTGACGCGCTACGCGATCCGCCTCCGCAGCAATCCGCCTGTCTTCCCAGAGGGCGCGCTTCGGATTAGGGACCATTCGAGCCTGAGACCCGTATCGCTTGATGCAGTCAGTTCCGACACGATGCCGTTGGCTTGTGGGGTTCGTCAGTCTCCTACCGCACTTGACGCAGTTCATCGCCAGATCTTGCACGAGGCGTGCGGGCGGAAACCCGATCCGAGCACGCCTGACGGATCGTGGCTCTCGTGGTTTCCTGGGTCTTGACTGAGCAGTAAAGCGCCGAAACAGACCCATCAGTTGGTCACCAGCCCCATGAGCTTCGAGTAGTTGTCAGCAACGTCGTACTTCACTTTCCCGTCAATATGCTCGTTCACCATGCTTGAGGTGGTGTTCGGCCTCACGGTTGGCTTCGTGCGATCGGCCAGCCGAGTCGCCAGGTCTTGCTCCAGGGTCATGTGACGGGCCCTAGACGTCGCGGCTCCATTACACCCTCCAGTTAGCGGGTACGGAGACCGCGTAGTCACCGACACCAATGGCATTGAAGTGCTTGGTCGCGGCCTTGATCTTCGCGTTCTCCGTCGGGCGGCGCTTGACCTCGTCGTCGGTGCTCTTGGTCTCCCGGATCATGAAAATCCGATCGGCGCCGTCCTCGTGCTTGATGATCGCCCAGTCCGGGTTGTATGGACCGACCGGCGTGTCGATCTTGAACTTGCCGGGGAGCTTCATGAACAGCTTGATGTCGTCGCGGCCGTCGAGCAGCTCGGCGAACTGGCGCTCGGGCTCGGAGTCGTAGACGACGTGATCGAAGTCGGACTTTTCCGGGTTCTGCAGCTTGTACATCTGGTCGAGGAAACGGTCCTTCTCCTCCTGACCGTCCTTCTGCAGCTCGCGCAGCTCGTAGACGTAGCCGCCGATCTTCTCGTACTGGATGCCTTCAGTGACGATCTCGGCGAGCACGGCTTGCAGGCGACCCTTGACCATCTGGATGAAGTCGTTGGGGTTCCCGATGAACTCGGGCAGGCGCCCGCTGTTCAGGAGGATGTCAATGATCGTCTTCCGCGTCAGCGACGTGGCTTCCTGCAGCTCGGTGATGATGTCCGGCAGGTCGTAGGCGCCCTGGAGGGATGCAGACCGCTGGCCCGTCTCGGTGGCCTTCGTGCCGCCCCGGAGGATCTTGACTCCGGCTCGGGTGACTTGGATGCGGAGCGGCTGGATGGCCGGCGCCTCCTTGATCGCCTTCACTGTGGCATCGATCAGGCGGTCACGCTCGACCGAAATGCGGTACGTCGTGCGGGCCGAGATGGCGCGCCAGAACTCCTCGAACTCGGGGTTCGCGAAGAGCTCCTTGTTGAGCTTGCGCGACTTCCGTTTCGACTGGGGCTTCACATAGCGCTCGATGCTGGATCGACCGATGTACTCGATGATCGTGTCTTCGTACGGCCAGAAAAAGTCCGGGATGTGCTGCTTGAGGTCGAACCCGAGCTGGGTCGGCTGGTAGGCAGCAGTAACCTTGCCGTCCTTGATCATCCCCGAGGACTCCAGTGCCTCGTAGAGGGTCTTGGAGCGCTCGTATCCGAAAACCTCCGGGCCGTCCGGCTCGATGTGCTCTTCGTAGAGGGCGATCTTGGAGAATTCCTGCAGGCGCACGCGACCGATCTCGACGCCCGACTTCTCGTATTCGGTCTGCAGCGACTTGGCGAACGCGACGTATGACTCGTTGGCGATCACGGTCAGCTGCGCAATGCTGCGGTCCGCCACACGCTCGCCAGTCTGGTCGACGGGCAGACGCAGGCCACGGCCGATGGTCTGGCGGCGCTCCACCTCGGCACCCATCTCGCGCAGGGTGCAGATCTGGAAGACGTTCGGGTTGTCCCAGCCCTCGCGAAGCGCCGAGTGGCTGAAGATGAAGCGGACGGGCTCCGCCTGGTCGAGCAGGCGAGCCTTGTCGCGCATGATTAGGTCGTAGGCGTCGTCGTCGGCCTTGGTGCTACCGGACGTGTCCTGGAAGGTGTCAGTACCGCCGCGCTTGGCCTTGAGAACGGAGAAGTAGCCCCGCCGAAGCTCTGCAGGCTCCTGCGGGAAGAGTCCCTGCCACTGCGGTGACTTGGCTCGCTCCTCGCGGAACAGCTCGTCGAACCACTGGACGAACTGGCCGTTGGCGTCGATGTTGTTGAAGCCACCGCCGAGGAAGTTCTCGACCCTGTCGATGAAGAACAGGCTGAGCACCTTGATGCCCTTCGACGCCAGCATCGTCTGTTTGCGGAAGTGCTCCTTAATGGTCTCGCGGATCATCTCGCGATAGATCGAGTCGGAGTTGCCGCCGATCTCCTCGCCCTGCTGGAGCATGCCGTGCTTGTTGATCTCCACGAACTGCGGCTCGATCGAGAGCTCGGTGATCCACCAACCCTCGTAGGCAGGGTTGTTCGTGAGGTTGGACAGCTCCTGGTCTTGCTTCGCCTTCAAGACCCGGCGAGTGAGGGAGCCATCGGCGCCGCGCACGGCCAGCTCCAACTTGGCCTCCCACGGGTCGCGCTTCACCTCGACGACCTTGATGTACGGCGTCGCGTCCGAGCCCTGCTGAGCAACCTCGGCGACGACGATCTGCTTGACGAGACCGTGGTCGTGGGCGTCGACCGGGTCGAGCCGGTAGACGACGTTGCGCTGCTTGCGGTGCGTGGCCGAGAACCGGAGGGTCGCAATCGGGTCGAGTTCCCCGATGGACGACTGCGAGAGCTGGGACTCCATGTTCTGCGGCTCGTCCATGATGACGACCGGGCGGGTGGCCTTGAGGTAGTCGATCGGGCGCAGACCGTTCAGCTTGTCGCGGGTCTGGTGGATGATGCGCGAGTTCGCGTTGCCACGGATCGAGTCGATCGTCATGACCATGATCTGCACGTTGGTGCTGGTGGCGAAGCCCTGCACCTCTTCGGCGGACTGGCCCGAGTAGACCGAGTAGTCGAACGGCTGCGCCGGGTACAGGTCGCGGAAGTGCTGGCGCATCAACTTGATGCTGGTCGTGACGCCTTCCTTGATCGCGACGCTCGGCACGAGAATCACAAACTTGGTGAAGTTGTACGCCTTGGCCAGCTCGAAGATCGTGCGCAGGTAGACGTAGGTCTTCCCGGTGCCGGTCTCCATCTCAATGTCGAAGTCGAGCGCGTCCCCAGCGAGAGCCCCGAGAACCTCCAAGCCGTTCTTGTCCTGGACGGCCTGCAGGTTCTGGAGGATGGTCGCCTCGTCGAGGACGAGGTTGTTGCCCACAGCTCCGACCTCCTGCGAGAGATCAAGATCGAAACTGCTCTGGTCCTGCGCCCCGCTCAGCTTCCCCTCACCACGCAGCGTGGTCAGGACCGCTTCTGCGTCCTTGGGCTGGCCATCGAAGAGCTGCACCAGCGACCCGATAGCGTCAAGCTGATACTGCTGCTTGGCGTCGAACTTGAATTCCATCATGCAGTCCAGAGCTCCACGCCCTTGCTCTTGCAGAGCTGAGCAAGGTTGGTCTTCAGTTCGTCGTCGCCGTGGAACGCGTCCTCAAGGATTACGAGCCGCGCGGGCTCCTTGTCGACGACCGCACGGAGCTGGTCAAGAATCGGCTTCGTGTGTTCGTCCAGGTACGCCAGAAGCAGGCCGCCTCCAACCGCGTGCACTGTCAGGCCCGCGATGTCCTGCTCCACCGACTCCTCGGTGAGGGAGTAGCCCTGCTTCAGCAGCAGTTCGGTAAGCAGCGAGTCAGCAGTCGCGTAATCCTCCGCACTATCGCGAAGCTCGAGAAGGTGCTGCTGAAGCTTGTCGGCATCGACATCGCTCGATACTCGCCACTTCGAGAAGTTCGTATCGACCAAGGTGAAGGCCCGGAATCCGACATCGACCGTCTGAGCGGCCAGTTCCGCCTTGACCTGCTCGCCTGCTGCGTCAATGCGCTTGCGCGAGATGTCGGCGATAGTGTTGAACCCAGCGCGCTTCGCGTCGTCGTCGTCAGTCGGCTCAGGCAACTGGACTGCGATGAACCGGCGCGTGCCACCGTCCTTCGCGTTCACGGCCATGACTGAGTGCGCTGTGGAACCTGATCCGGCGAAGAAGTCCAACACGATCGAGTCAGGCGTGCTGCCAACCGCCACCAGCGTCTTCAAGAGCTTGGTCGGTTTCGGGTTGTCGAAGTAACTGCCACCGAGCAACTCTCGTACCTCGGTACTTCCAGTCCGTGTACGGCCAAAGCGATCGTCGACGAACAGCGAACGGGGCTTGCCGCCCGGCTTCTGGTAGTTCTTCGTGTAAACGTTCCCGTCCTTGAAGACAAGCTGGTCCATGTTGTTCTGGACCTTGTCCTTGGACCAGCGCCAGATGGCATTCGGGCGCGCGGGATCGCGGTGCGAAAGTTTGTAGACCTGCCCATCTGGACCCACGAGGTCGTAGTCCATCGAGCTGGAGTACTGCAGGTTCTGCTTGTCCAGGCGTTCGAGGGCGTACTTTCCGCGCTCATCCTCGTTGTTGTACGAGGTCGTCGCAACTGCATCAGGATCGAGGCCCAGAGCGTTGTCCGTCTTGGAACGAGAGAAACACACAATGTATTCGTGATCGACGGCGACCTCGCCACTGTCATTGGCGCCACCGCTCTTGCTCTTCCAGATGAAAGACGCGACGTGGTTGCCCTCACCGAAGACCTCGTTGCAGATCTTCACGAGGTTGTCGATCTCATTGTCATCGATCGAGATGAAGATGACTCCGTCCTGCGTGAGCAGGTTCCGGGCCAGCTTGAGGCGCGGGTACATCATGTTCAGCCAGTTCGAGTGGTAACGCCCCTCGGACTCGCTGTTGGTCGAGACCTTCTTCCCATCTTCGTTGACCTGCTTGGTCCACTCCAGATAGGTTTCCAGCCCCTCCTTGTAATTGTCGGGATACACGAAGTCCTTGCCCGTGTTATACGGAGGATCGACGTAGATCATCTTGATCTTGCCGTGGTAGTGCTTCTGCAGGATCTTGAGCACCTCGAGGTTGTCGCCCTCGATGAACACGTTCTTCGTCGTGTCCCAGTCCTTGCTCTGATCCTTGACTGGCCGCAGTGTGGCCGTGGTGGGCTCCTGGGCCGCACGGAGTGCGCGCTTCTTGCCCGGCCAGAACAGGCCGAAGCGCTCGCTGCTGTCGGCGACGTCCGCCGCGAGGAGCTCGGTCAGCTTGGCGACGTCGACCTTGCCGTCCGAGATCGCATCGGGCACCAACTCCTGCAACTGGCGCGCCAGGTCGGTCTGCAGGTCAGGAGTAGTACTTGGAACCTCCTGAATCTGAGGGTCCTGGTTGGTGCCGTGTTCGTCGTTGCTCATTGCTTGGTTCTCCGTGTTTGGATCCCTGGGATCCCAGTCGAGTTAATAGTCGGGTTGGTCGCGGCGGAGGTTGTCATCAGGTGACCACCTTCCAGCGGATGCTGAACAGGTGCTCGACGGTCTGCGTGCCCTTGAGCGCCTGCTCGATCAACTCGAGGTAGCGGTCGGCTTCTTCGCGCATCTTCTTGCGGGCGACGCGAGCGTCCTCGTCCTCTTCCTCAGCTCGCACGGCCCAATTTCGGGCTTCCTTCTTGAACTTGAGCTGCTGCATCGGGTCGTCGGTGCCGCGTGCGTTCTTGCGGGCCTCTTTCTCCTTGGCCTTGTACTCGCGGATCTTGCCCTCGGACTCGGCCCGTCGGTCCTGCTGATTCCGGTAGAGAAGTTCTTCTTGCTGGTCGTAGTAGCGGGAGTTGCGGCCCTGGACCTCGCGCTCCAGGTGAGCGCGGCGCTCGGCAAGATGCTGCTCGAACTTCCCGTCGTCGACCGTGACCTTTGGACCCTCGTCGGTGCAGACCAGGTCGAGCAGGTCGGCGGCGTACTCGTGGTCGAGCCACTGGCCGTCATCAGTGAGACCTCCAGCGAGCATGTAGGACTCGCTGATGTCGTCGTTCTTCGCCTTCATGGTGAAGGTGACGAGCTTGACTGTGAGCTCACCGGACTTGCCCGCCAATTCCCTGATCGCGCTACTTGCACGTTCGGACTGGCTGAGGCTAAACGTCAGCTCTCTGGCCGGGGTGTCGGCGGCCTTTGCAGACTCCACGACATGGCCCGCGAGCGGCCCTGAGAAGCGGTACTGGTGGGCGTTGTCGAGCGGTTCGGACTTGAAGTAGTAGCGCCCGGTCGGTGCGTCCTTGACCGGCGAGCTGTTCAGGACGAAGTGGCGTCCGTCGCCTTCGAAGGTGGCGCTTTCTGCGAGCTGTCGCTTGGTGACGGCGAGCAGCAGCCGCTCGAACTTGTTGAGCACTTCACCGGACTGGGCGTCGTAGGACTTGAGACGGTCCTGAACGTTCGGGTCGAGGTTGTCGAAGACCTTGGCCTTGGCGGCCGCCATCTCCGAGCTGATCTCGGTGGCGTACTGCTCCTCGAGCTCCTTGAACGCCTTGTCGATGTCCGCGTCGCTGCGGGAATCGCTGAGGATCCGGTTGATGGTCTTCTCGAAGTCGAAGCCGTCCTCGATCGAGCCGAGCACCTCGTCCGAGGCGCCGAAGACACCCTTGAACAGGTGGAACTTATTGGCGAGCAACTCAAGGATGCGGGCTTCGGCGGCGTTGCCCTTGTTGGCGAAGTTGGCGACGACGACGTCGAACTTCTGACCGAAGCGGTGAACCCGGCCGATGCGCTGCTCGACGCGTTGGGGGTTCCACGGGAGGTCGTAGTTGACCAGCATCGAGCAGAACTGGAGGTTGATACCTTCAGCTGCTGCCTCGGTGGCAATCATGATGGTGCCCAGATCTCGGAAGTAGTCGACCAGCGCCTTGCGGCGGTCAGCTGCCGGGATGCCTGTGATGACGTCGCCGTCCTTGTTCGCCTCGAGCCAGTCGCGGTAGATCTCATTGGCCGCGGGCGAGTTGTTGGTTCCGTTGAAAAGCACCAGACCCTCACCGCGGCCCGCTTCCGTCAGGGTGCGCGCGATGTACTCCTGGGTCTTCGTGGAGTCGGTGAAGATGATCGCCTTCTGCGGGGCACCGATCTCCTTCAAGCGTTCGAAGCCCTTGTCGAGGGCTTCGTTGAGCTTGACCGCCTTCTGGTTGACGGTGATGGAGCGAGCGAGCGCCGCGTAACTGCGAAGCTCATCAACCTCAGCGCGCATCGCATCGACGGTCTCGGAGTCAAGCTTCTGGCCGGCGCCTGGCCCGAACTCGGTCGCTGCCGCCGCGCCTTCTTCCAGGGACTCGAGTTCCTCATCCGTAAGTTCATCCTCAGCGAGATCGGCGAGGATCACTCCGCCACGGCTATCGCGACGGATCCCACCACCAACCTCAGCAGCGAGACGGTCAGCGATCCGTTCAAGCGTGCTCGAGACGGCATAGGTGCTGGAGCCGAGGCGCTTGCGCAGGATCAAAGCGATCAGGTGGCGCTGCGAGTTCGAGAACGCGTAGACCTCATCACGTTGCAGGTAGTCGTTGACCCTGTCGTAGAGCTCGACTTCGGCCGGGCTGGGCATAAACTCGACAGTGAGCGGCATCCGCTTGGTGAAGTGGATGTACTTCTCCGCGTCACGCCGAAGAGTGCGCTTGCTGATCGCTGCGACACGCTCGACCAAGTCGTCGTTGTCACCGGCAACCTTGTTCTTGATGTAGCGCTCACGAAAAGCATCGAGCGAATAGAAGTAGTCAGGATCGAACACGCTGACGAGCCCGTACAACTCCTCGAGGCGGTTTTGTAGCGGCGTCGCGGTCAGCAGAATCGTCTTGCTAGAACCGCGAACAATTCGACTGATCGCCTCAGGGGCCTTGTTTCGGCCCGTATAGAAGTTGCGGAGCCTATGGGCCTCATCACAGATCACCAGGTCCCACTGCCGCATCAGGCTGGTCTCGTGTCGCAGCGCGAACTCATACGAACAGATCAGCACCTCGATGCCTTGCTGGGCGGTACGGGCAAGTTGCTCGTCCTTGAGCTTCGGATCAAGGAGCTGGCTGGGGATTAGGAACTTCTCGAGTAGTTCTTGCTGCCACTGCTGTCGCAGACTCGAGGGCGCGATGATCAGGATCCGGCGCTTGCGTTCAGCCCAGTACTGGGTGATCACGATGCCCGCTTCGATGGTCTTGCCGAGACCAACCTCGTCAGCGAGGACCACGCCGTTGAGGTACGGAGTCTGGAGTGCGAAGAGAGCCGCATCGATCTGGTGCGGCTTCGGTTCGACCTGGGCGTCGAAGAGAAGGCCAGCGATCTTGCCGACATGATCGTTGGCGTAGGAACGCTGGAGCTCGTACGCGTAGTACTTGGCCTGATATGCCGTCAGATGGGTCACGTGGGCATCCGCGGGCACTCGGGTGTTTGCACCGAAGCACTAAGCGGAGAACCGGAAGGCTTGCGGTTCACTTTCCGCCCTTCGGCCGAGCTTTCGCGATCTGAGACTTGAACTCTGTCACGAAAAGGTCGCGCACCACGTCACTTTTGAGGGCGCCATCCACGATGGGGACCTCTCCGGCGACGAGCTTCTTGCATACGAGGTCCCAGGCTTGCCCCATGGACCAGGTGATGGCTCCGGCCACCGCGGAGCTGATTGTGCCACCGATGAGTGTCCCGCCACCCGGAACCATCTTGAGGAGGTTAGTCACTAGGGTTCGGCCCGCCGCGGTCGACGCCGCCGTGAGCGTGAGTGTTGCAGCCGTCGCCTGATCGAATTCGACGCCTCGAATGTGCGCGATCCGAGCGAGCATCGACATCTGGATCGGGACAAGAACGACTGCGTCGGAGAACGGGATCGGACTCGCCCCAGCAGCACTTGCGAGACCGACACCAAGGCTGATCGCCTCCTTGACCGCTTCCTTCTTTCGCTCCTCGTCGATGACCTGAGCGGCAGTCAACGCTTCAGCCACTGCATCCGGAGCATGACGAAAGGTGGCGTCGAGGAGCTCTTTCAACCCATGCTCCTGGAGGCCACGGAAATCATCGGCGAGGGCCATCGTCGGGAACACTCGATCGTCCCCAACCGGGAGTGCCCGATCTTCGATGTGCTGAATGAGTTCGACAGCTGACGGGTGATACACGCCGTTGCGCTGCTCCACCTGCGTCATCACCGCGAGCACGGGAAGCCCGAGTTCCGAGAGCGCTTGGACAAACTCAGCCTCAGTGTCCTCAAATCGGTTGTCGCCGGCGCGGACGCAGTACCACGCGAGATGGATCTGATCTTCGACCGGCTTCCGCCTCATCGCACCGATGTACTCACGAAGCTCCGCGAGGATCCGGTCGTTCTCGGCACCGACCTCGAGCCCGCGGGTGTCGAAGATCCCGAGACTACCCGTCTCAGTCACGTAGAGATGATCGTGCTGAGTCACCGGTCGCCCAATGCCCGTCTCGGCCACCTCGGCGCCGAAGATGGCGTTGATGAGCGTGCTCTTGCCGACCCCCGACTTTCCGAAGATAGCCAAGTTGAACCGCCCGACTTCGCCGCGTACGTCATCCCAGGCCTTCTGAAACGCATCGGTGACCATCACGTCGCCGGATTTCGTCATCGCCATCCCCCTACTGGACCGAAAGTCTTCTCACCGTAGTGGGCGATTCGGGAGTCTTGAACAACATTCGCGAAGGAAGTTCGAGATAGCCCCATCGAGCTAGCTCGGCGCGCCTTCCGCCCAGGGAAATCCCTCGATTGCATCCTTCGGGGCACTACAGCGCACCACGCACGGGCGGGTGCCACTGCGAATCGCTGTGGCACCCGCCCGTTTCACTGCTTAGCTGTCGCGTTTCATCGACTCGTCACCGGCAAAATCGCTATGACAGCCACTATCACTATCATCGCGACTATCATGTACCTATGACATCTCGACAAGACGCGATCGCGTCTCTCGCTGAAGATGTCGGGCGTGCGCTTGTGGCGTTCGCCGAACGTCTCCGAGAAGAGGATACGTCTCCCCCAGTGCCGTCTTCAGCTGCGACACACGGCCGGCAGCTAGGCAAGTCCCAGCAGCGCGTGCTCACCGCCCTGCACGAGGCAGGCGACGCCGGCCTGACTGCCGCCGACGTCGCTCAGAACACGGGTATCGCTTCGACGAACACACCGCGCATCCTGAAGGCGCTCGCTGACCGGGGCCTCGTCTCCGGTAGCGACGAGACCCCCGTCGTCTGGCGATCGCTCTCACCGACACCGGCCGAAGACTGACCTATTCGGCCAAAGCCTCGTCGATGGCCTGGATGAACTCTTCAGTGGTGGACGGGATGAGGCGCTGACCGTTCAGGTAGAACGACGGTGTGCCCGAAACGCCGAGCCGGGTGCCGTCGTCCACGTCCTTCTGGACGCGTGCGGCGACCTCGGGACTGGCCACGTCGGCGTCGTACTGTGCCATGTCGAGGCCAAGGTCCTCGGCAAAACTGCGAAACAGGTCGGCCTTGGAGTCCTGGGACTCGCCCCATTCCGCCTGAGTGTCGTACATCCGCTTGTACATGTCCTCGAGCTTGCCCTGTCGGGCAGCGGACTCCACGGCGTAGGCGGCGTTGTTGGCGTTGGCGTGGCTGGGGATGGGGAAGTACCGCAGGACGAACGTGACCTTGCCGGCGTACTGCTCGCGCAGCTGTTCGATGAACGGGTAGGCGGCGCCGCATGCTTCGCACTCGAAGTCGAGGAACTCCACCAGCGTGACCTTGCCGTCCTCGGCGGTGTCGAGCCGGTGGCTGTCGGCGCGGACCGTGATGTTCTTGCGCTCCGCGGCGTCGGCCGGTTCAGGTGCGGCCACCTCTTGGTAGACGAACGCGCCACCGAACAAGGTCATCGCGACCAGCCCGACGAGCAGGGCGATCTTGGTCTGCTTGGTCATGGTCTTCACTGGTCGTCTCGTTTCTGGGTGTGGGTCACCAGTCGATCTCGTGGCACTCGCGTGCTGCGGAGCGTTCGACCTGGAGGGTGGCGTGCTCGATGGCGTAGGTGGTCTTGAGGGTGGCGCGGGCCTGTTCGAGGATGCGCGGGAACTGGTCGGTGTCGTCGGCGACCAGGTGGGCTGTGGCCACGTTCATGCCGGACGTGAGCACCCAGATGTGCAGGTCGTGGACGTCGGACACCCCCGGGATCGCTGCGAGGTCTTGCGCAACTGCGTCGATGGCCATGCCCTCGGGGACATGCTGGCCGAGTACGGCGAGGACCTGACGACCCAGGATTACCGCACGGACCGCGACGAATGCGCCGATGGCCAAAGCCACGACCGTGTCCCACCATGCTTGGCCGGTGGTGGCGATGAGGATGCCCGCGACGACGACACCCACCGACCCGGCCGTGTCGGCAACGACCTCGAAGTAGGCGCCCTTGACATTCAGGCTCTCCTTCGAGCCTGCCCTCAGCAGGAGCATGACGATGACGTTGATGACCAAGCCAATGCCGCCGACGATGACCATCGGGCCGGAGGAGACGTCCGGGTCGTCACCGATGCGGCTGACGGCCTCGACGACCACGTACGCGGAAACGCCCAACATCAGCAGGACCGTCAGGCCGGACGCGAAGACCTCGGCGCGGTAGGACCCGAACGACCGGCGCCCGGTCGTGTCCTTGCGGGTCGCGATCTTCGTCGCGGCCAGGGCCGCGCCGAGCGCGACGACATCTGCTGCCATGTGCCCTGCGTCCGAGATGAGCGCCAACGAGTCGGCGATGAGGCCGTAGACGAGCTCGACCACGAAGAAGGTCGCGATGAGACCGAACGCGATCGCCAGCTTGCGGCGATAGCGACCGCCAGCGTGTCCCGCGGGAGCCGGCGGGTGACTGTGCCCGGCGCCCATCAGCGTGTCCGGTCGGTGAGCTCGATGAGCTGTGGTCCGGCGGATGGTGCGCAGCAGTCGTCCTGGCAGTCGGTGCACCCGCACTCGGCATCATCGGCGCTGCGAGAAAGTGGCGCGCAGCAGCCTTCACCTCGCCACGCCTCCAGACCCTCCCGGGCAGCCACGGCGGAGATGATGAGCCCGGCGACGGGGTCGGCCCAGGACCAGCCCAAGGTGGCGTTCAGCACCAGTCCGACCAGCAGGACCGCGGACAGGTACGTGCACAGCAGGGTCTGGGTGCCGTCGGCGTAGACCGCGTTCGAGCCCAGCGCCTTGCCGGTCCGACGTTGCGCGTAGGAGATGAACGGCATCACGACCAGCGACACGGCGGCCAGGACGATGCCGACGGTCGAGGCGTCAGGGTCGGCGCCGATCAGCAGTGACCGAATGGACTCGAACCCGACGTACGCGGCCAGGGCGAAGAACGAGAACGCCAGAAGTCGCAGGGCCTGGCGTTCGCGGGACTCGGGGATGCGGTGGGAGAACTGCCACAAGATGATGAGGCCGCTGGACACCTCGACGACGGAGTCCAGGCCGAACCCGACCAAGGCGACCGACCCGGCGACCAACCCGGCGGTGATGGCGATGACGGCCTCGATGACGTTGTAGGTCACCGAGAAGCCGGCGAGCATCTTGGCTCGCCGGCCCAGGCGCTGCTTGGTCGCCAGGTCGAGGTCAGTCATGGGCGCTCACCCCGTGGTTGGGGCAGAGCGTGACGGCGAATCCGGTCAGGTCCAGCAGAGTCTCGGCCGCGGCGAGCAGCTTCGTCGTCGCCTCCGGGTGGGTCACGCTGAACACCGAGGCGCGCCCCTGCGGGCGGGACGTCACCAGGCCGCAGTCCTTCAAGCAGGCCAGGTGCTTGGAGACGGTGGACTGGGCTAGCCCGAGGTGCTCGGTCAGCTCCACGACCCGGTGCTCACCGAGCAGCAGGTGCTGGAGGATGACCAGGCGGGAGCGGTCGCTGAACCCGTGGAACAGGCACGCGGCCGCGGTCAGCGGCTCCTCCGCGCTCGGATCGGCTATTTCCAATGTCATCGTCATGGGGCGATGTTATGTGCACTGCGTGCTAGATGGCAAGCGGGTCAGTCCTCGTCTTCGGACCCTGCCGACTTCAGACCTGCGCGAAGCAACAACACCAACCCAGTCATCGTCACCACGGAGAACCCGACGATGGTCAACGCGTCCTTCGCCGTTGTAGAGCCGCCTGAGCTGGGAAGAACCTGGGTCTGGGACCTTGCTGCGCTTGTTGGCGAGGGGGTTGGGCTTGGCGCGGGTTCCGTCGGTTGGGGCGTCGTCGGGGACGGTGTCGGATCGGGGCTCGAGGACCGGACCTCGAAGTCGATGGCGCCCGCAACGGTGTGGTCGTCGGCTGACACGATGCGATAGGTCACCCGGTAGCTGCCGGCGGGGGCGGCCTGCCGGCAGGTCGATGTTGACCACCATTCCAGCCATCCCCACCGTCCGCTGCTACTTGGAGACCTTGCCGTCAGCGGCGCGACGCTGCGAGTTGGTCATCGGAACGACCCGTACGGTCTTGGTGGACAGCGCGGAACGAATCGCCCGGTTCCTCGCCGCCTTCGAGACGGTCACGCGCTGCTGGTTGCTCATGCTGTTCATTGTGTCCCCTCAAGGCCCGTTTTTCCAGCAGGTACCTCACGAGGCTTCTCCCCCATGACGTCGATGAGAAGGCGGGCGTACGTGTTGGCCATGAGCTCGACGGTGCCTACCGTGTCCTGGTCGTCATCATCGTCGAGGGTGCCCGCCGTTGCCGGCATCCGCACTGCGATGGCTCCGACCACCAGGCCCCGGTCATCGCACGCGGGCGCCGTGACCACGTAGAACTGGGACCCGAGCTCGAAGAACACCCCCGTCAGGTTCGGGGCTGTTGCTGACCGTTGCGCCTGCTCGAGCGCATCTGCTGCCTCGCCGCCACGTGTCGCGACCGAGTACAGGGTCAGCTCGTCATCGTCGAAGACGTACCCGGCAACAGCGGCCGGTGTCATCTCGTCCGACAAGTACCGGGGCAGCCCGTAGAACCCGGACTCGAACGCGATGGCTGCGTACGCGCCAAGTTCCTCACCGTCGTCGAAGTCGCCGTCCCCCGCACCCGCAACCTCCACCAGCGCGCTGCCGACATCGGCTCGACGGCCCGGGTAGACGTTGTAGGTCTCAACTGATGCCTTCGAGTGCGAGCTAGCTGCGGCGGCCGCTGCCGTCATCACCTGGGTGCGGACGTGAGCCAGCTCGTTCTTCAGCTCGGACGCCTCACCCTTGACGTCATCAAGCTGCCGACGGACCTTCAGCACTCCCCCGACTTCGAGCTCGGCAAGGTCTGGCAGCACGAGCGCACCGACGACCAGCAGAAACAGCAGCGCTCGCGGGTCCGTGGCCGACATCGCCTCGCAGACCTTCACCGGCGTCGCTGAGCCGTCTGGCAACTGCTGCGAACACACCTGCGGCAGACCCCACCCGGTGAACCAGACCAACACACCAACAACAAAGATGGCGAGGACCAGCCGTCTCCACGTGGTGGCGGACTTGAAGTTCATGAGCAGCAGCCTAGGGCGACACACCGACAACCCCGATGACTGGCTTGACGTGCCTTGGCGCCGTGCCCTGGACGCGAAAGAGCCCTCCGCACCCGTGGGGTGCGCAGGGCTCTGGGTGGTGCTGGGTCAGACGAACGTCCAGATCACGTTGACGACTCGGGCCAGGACGATGAGTGCCTCGTCCAAGGTCAGGTTGTAGTCCCGAGCGACGGCCAGAAGCCATGCTGCTTCGGCCGGGCAGGTCCAGTCCTCGTTGGCGGGTTCGATCTCGACCGGAACCGGCGGGGTGCCCTGACCGGCGAGCCATTGGGTGTAGACGGCCAGGTCCTGGGGTTGAACGGCGACACCTCGGTCGCCATCTGGACGATGCTGGCCAGCATCTGCGTTGCTGCCTGACCATCCGGGGTGAAAGGTCGGACACGGTCGGTCAGGTCGGCGAGGACGGCGCCGAAGCGGTCCTCGTCAAGGTCCAGCAGCGCCTCGGTGCCGTCGTTGTACAGGGCGTTGATACCCGGGTACAACATTCCGGTCCAGTCCGACAGCGGCTCCACCCGCACGAGCACCTGTGCGAGGTGGTCGCCGAGGAGCTCGGTCAGGCTGCCGTGCTGGTTGTTGGCCACTTTGGAACGCAGGAGTGCGGCGGCATCCTGAGCGGGCTTCTCGGCAGAGAACGACTCGGACAGCTTGCCCATGCAGGCCAGCAGCAGGCCAAGGTCTCTGGCGTCAGTGTCCGGGGTCTCGCCGGCGAGCGCTTCGAGGTTCGTGTCGGTGGCTTCGGGCGTGAGGTGCCCGTCGCGACGGCCGATGAGCAGGCCGCGGGTGGCGAGGGTGACAGGCGATTCCGTGTTGGTCATCTGGGTTCCTTTCAGTACATGACGGGTGTGACCGTCATGGCCTGCCCTGCGCCGCCAACCGCTCGCGCGACACTGGTGGCCAGCCGAATAGGTGCCTTCACACGGTCCTAAGCAGTGCATGCGGGACTGCTACTGCCGCCATTCGCGCCAGACCTGGTGGCCGTACGCGGCCAGCTGAGCTTCATCTCCGGCGCGCACCACGTCCATAGGCGCGCGCCCATCCAGCTCATCGACTCGGCGGTCGGACTTGAGCAGGATCGCGACCGACCACTGGTCCTGGTCCGTCAGCTCCCGACAAAACGCCTGCACCCCTGGGTACACCCGCACGACCTCATCGGGGTCGGAGGTGAACTGCCAGACCGGGAACACCAGCACCTGGTCGCTGGTTGTCAGCCCGAGCACGTTGCCGGCGGCTACCCGTTCGTGTACCTGCGCCTCACTCAGCCCGAGCGCCTTCGCGGTGCGACGAAGGGACCAGAACGGGCGCAAGCGATCCGTCAAGGGGTTGGTCTCTGGGCCCGCCGCCTGCTCCATCGCTCGTCTCCTCTGCTCTCGCAGATCACACTGACAGGGCACACCGACAGGACGAGTCAGGTCGCTCGTTCAGCCGGTTGGTCAAGGACACTGTCCGCCAGCGTCAGGCGGTGTCCCTCTGGCGCCCTTTGCGCTTCGCAGCGCCGACGCGGCCCATCCGCCCTAGGGTCAGCACCCTGTCGTGACGACCCACAACTAGGTCGTGGCGTCAGGTGCTGGGTGCCACCGAGAGCTGCAGGTCCAATGCCGCGCACACCCGCAGCACCACTCGCAGGTCGGACCACGTGCCCCCTGACTCGAGCCGAGAGATCGTGTACTTGCTGACCCCGGCGTGCTTGGCCAGGTCGTCTTGCGACCAGTACCGGCGCGTCCTGGCCGTGCGCACCTCGACCGCGATGCTGGCGGCCATCTTCACCGCGGCCAGCAATGCCGCGTCGTTCTCCAGACGCGTGAAAGGGCCTTCCGGCCACTGGTCTGCGCGACCGTACGCGTTCGGTGGGCGGGTGGGAGACACACGCGCAACGTAGGGCAGTTCGACGACCGACAAACCACACCTGCCACCAAGAATGCGCCTCCTGCGTTCGCAATTGCGTCAGATGCCGCTGCTAACAATGTGCACGGGCCGCACGGTCAGTGGAATCTGCAGCCCGAGCAGGCACCCGACACCTGCATCATCCAAGGATCCGACCATGACGACAGACAAGATACGAACTCCCTTCGCCACCGCGAACGCTCTGGACCAGCTCACCGTCCGTGTGCTCATCGCCAACCCCGAGACCGCCCTCAAGCTCGAGGCCATCGAGAAGCTCGTCGCCGAGCACGGCAACCTGCGCGGCCGCGGAGCCGGTGCCACGTTCCAGCGCACCGCTGCCGCGGCCATCACGTACCGCCGCAACTTCACCCTCGCTACCGGGTGGACATTCGCCGGCGCCAACGTGACCGCCGGCCTCATGGCGTGGCAGAAGCTCGACACCGATGAGCTCATCATCGACAGGCTCTGTAGCCGCGGCGTCACCTCGTTCGGTGGCACCAAGTCCGTCCCACTGACCAGCGGGACCCTGCTGCGAGTCTGCGACCTGACCAACCCCGACCAGTCGGTCGCGTACACGTCAGACAACGTCGGCTGGCTTCCAGCAGACCTGCCGATGGCTGGCGTCGCGACCGTGACGGAGTCGGCATGAGAGCCTCGGAGCGGACCGCGCTCAACGCCATGCTAAACCAGGCCATGACCGCCAACGGCGGCGTGGTGACCGGCAAGGTCATCGCTGAGGCCGCCGGTGGGTTCGGCATCTCCACACGCACCGTCCGTCGCCACCTGGCCGCCCTTCGCGCACCCGCCGCCCCAGCCAAGCCCGGTCGCGGGTGGTGGAACGACCGGCAGGAGAACGCCCTGGTCTTGGGCGCGGTCGCAGGCACCGACACCACCAAGCAGGCCTGGGCTCGACTACGCCAGGACGGGACCATCAGCGTCGGGTACGTCCAGTTCACCAAGGACTTCAACACGCACGTGCCACCGGCAGTTGCCGCAGCTCTGCGCGGCAACGGCCGCGAGGACTACCTGAACTCGTCCATCTACTGCGTGGACGTCCCGTCACGCCCCAACACCCGGTGGCAGGCAGACTCCCAGGAGGTGCCCGTCTGGGTGCGCCCGGACAACGGGCAGGCGCCGTTCAAGCCGTGGCAGGTCACGTTCATCGACGAGGCCACCCGCATGGTCATGGCCACCATCTTGCTGCCCGGCCCTCCCGGAGCCGAGGACGCGCTCGCCGCGTTGGCCGCCGGCATCCGCGGCTTCCGCACCGCCGACGGCACCTTCGTCGGAGGCATCCCGGCGACCGCGAAGTGGGACAACGGGACCGAGTTCGTCAACCGTGACGTCAGCGCGGCGTGCATGCGCCTGTCCATCGCCCCGTACCCGGCCGCTCCGTACTCGCCGTGGCAGAAGGGCAAGGTCGAGCGCTGGCACCAGACCATCCAGTCCGAGCTGTACGCCGGGCTGCCCGGCGCCTCGGACGGACCCCGGTCGTTCGGCGGCAGGGAGTACTGGCGCGGCGCGGACTCCGGCCTGCTGCCGTTCTCCGCGCTCGTGCTGAAGCTTCAGGACTGGGTCGTCGCGTACAACACCGAACGCCCACACTCCGAGCTGTCCGGCACCCCGCTAGACGCATGGAAGACCCAGGCACAGAACATCGTCCACGCCGAGCCCGAGCAGCTCCACTCGCTCATGTTGCGCGCGCCCAAGCAGCGCACCGTCAGCAAGGACGGCATCCGGTTCGAGGGACGCAAGTACCTGTCTCCCGCCATGGCCAAGTACCGCGGACGCAAGGTCGATGTCCGCTACCTGCCCCTGGAGACCGAGACCATCTTCGTCTTCGACGGCGACGACCTCATCTGCGAGGCCGCGCCGGCCGAGCTCCTGGACCCTGAAGGGCGCCGCCAGCTCGTCCGCCAACGGCACGCGGACTGGCAGGCCATCAAGGCTGCGCACGAACGAGCCGCAACCCGTCGCGCGCAGGTCGCGGTCATCAACGCGGCCACTGCACCCAAGACGGCCCGTGGGTCACGGAAGACCAAGGCCGACAAGCCAGCTCCCTCGGCGCCGACCTCGACCGGCATCTTCGCCGACCAGGACGCACTGCTGAACCTGCTCGGGGACGGTGACGCATGAGCACCGAAGCCCGTCACCTGCCCGGCCTGGACGCCGCCAACGTCGTCAAGACCAAGGCGTTCATCTCGGCCGAGCACAAGCTCAGCTCCGCAGTCAGCCGACACGGCATCGCCGTGGTGTCCGGCGCCCCCGGCAACGGCAAGTCGTTCACCGTGGACCGGTTCCTGAGAACACACCCGGTGGTGACAGGCCGAACCGTTCACTGGCTAGACATGCCACCTAACCCTGCCCCGAAGGAGGTCACTGTGAGGCTGCTCAGCGCGACCGCCATCCCGTTCAACAGCCGCGACACCCTCTACGAGCTCACCGAGTTGCTCATCCCTGCCTTGGACGGCCAGGTCGTGGTCATCGACGAGGCCCAGAACCTCAAGCAGAATGCCCTGCAGCAGGTCCGGTACTTCCACGACCAAGGACGCGCGATGGCCCTGCCATGGGCGCTCATCCTGGTCGGCTCAACCATCGACTCCGCCATGAGTCGCGCCCCAGAACTGCACAGCAGGGTCGCAGCGCGGGTGGAGTTCAAGGCCATGGACGCCGAGTCGCTGCTACGAGCAGTTCGTGACTGGCACCCCGCAACGGCCGCGCTGGACCCCAAACTCGTCCTGCAGGTAGACGCAACGTACGGGTACGGGAACTGGCGACGCTGGGGACAGCTGCTGTCTGCGCTGCTGGACCTCATGTCCAAGCTGCCCGACGGCACGCCCGTCACCGCCCAGCACGTCGCAGCTGCGCTCTCGGTGGTGCAGGGATGAGCACACGCCCCGGACGCATCCATGTCGTTGACGACCACGCCGGACTGACCAGAAACATCTTCGCGAGCACCTTCACCGACCTGCCCGCCGGCCGTGTCGGCGTGTGGGCCCGCCCCGACACCGCCCGCATGAACGTCCTGTCCATGGACCTGATGAGCGCCTACGGAGTCCAAGACGGCTTCCACGGCAACGGACGGCCCGCCCAGGCACGGCTCGAGCACGTCGTCGCCTGGGCCCGGGCGCACCACACCAGGCACGTCTACGTCCAGAACGCATTCTTGCCTCGACACCCCGTCATCGCAGCGTTCTTGACCACGGCCATCGGTGTCGGCTGGGACATCTGGTTGGTCGGCGACACCGGCTACCGCACGACCGTCCAAGCGACCATCGAGGACTTCTGCCGCAACAACCATCTCGAGGCACCCCTGGAGGTCACTGCCGGCACCTTCCTGTCCACGTTCCACCTCGACCACCCACCGTCGGCAACCACGGCACCCGACGACGTGCACGCGGTCAAGCCACCGAGCGCATGGCCCGAGCATCTGCCCAGCGACGACTTCCCAACGTTCAGGGCCGCTTGCCGTGACCTGTTGACACCCGAGGCGTTCGCCGAGGTCGACCAATTCTTCGTCCGCTACGTCCGCGCTGGCATCAAGCTGGCCTCCACGCTGCCGGACGGGATGACCGAACGCGAGGAGGCCATCGCGGCCTACCTGCAGCACCAGTGGCACCAGGTGGAGTCCGTCTCGCACTTCATGGTCGTCATCAGGGCAACCCAGGTCGCGCTGTTCAAGTCCCAGCTGTACATGCGCGTCGTGCTGAACCGGCTGCTCGGCACCGCGGAAACGATGCCGCACGAGGCGCTGCGTGAACCAGAGCCGTGGCAGCGACTGCGCGCGTACGCCGACCCGGCCCGAGGTGCGACGTGCGCCGTTGCTGCGACCGGCGCCGACCCGGACGAACTGCTCGGGCTCAGGATGTCCGATGTCGCACCGGACGGCTCAACCCTGCGCATGCCCGAAGGCACCGTCAACGTCTTCGAGCACGCCCAGGTCTTCATCCGCGCGTTCCGCGAGGTTCGGCTCCTCGACGGCGCCAACGGTGATGACCTGTTCTTCGCGACACCCGAAGGTCCCATGCCCGAGGTGCGCATCCGCCGCTACCTGCGCGACGCCCGCCGCGAGGTTGACATGGTCGTCACCGCCCCGATGAAGTTGTGGGACCGGTCCGACGGCAGCCGTTGGTACACACGCTGGGGACTGACCATCCGGGAAGTCGCATGAGCAGCGCCTCGTACGCCAGTGACCCCACACTCAACGGCGAGCTCATGCGGGCACGCCGGCTGGAGCTCGGGTGGTCGGCTCGAGCCTTTGCCGACAAGCTCGGCACGAACTTCTCGCCCGAAACCGTCCTCGCCATCGAACGGGGGGATGTCTCGTGGACCATCAGCCTCGGCGACATCGACCGTCTTGCCCGGTTCCTGGGTATGCCAGCCAGCTCGCTGCTCGTGAGCGGTACGCCGAGCACCCCAACCCCAGGCCCCATCGACGACGGGGACGCCGGTCTGGACCGGCGTGTCGGGGCAGTGCTCGCGTCGCTGGAGACCGCTGTTCGGCGCGATGAGCTGGCCGCGGTGCTGGGCACGGACCTGGACTCGCTGATGACGTCGTTGGAGCGGCTCAGTACTGCTCTGGCGCCGTGCGGCTTGGAAGTTCAGGTGTCTGGCAGGAACGTCCGGCTAGCCGCAGCCGTCGGTGCGGCTCCGCCCGAGGCGGTCAAACAGCTGTCACGCAAGCAGCTGGCCCGTGATGACATGAGCATCAAGCAGACCTCCCTTCTGTCCCGGACAGTCCGTGGCCTGCAGGACGAGAGGGTCGGGATGGCTGACCAGGTCGCGAAACGGTCACTGGTCAACGCAGGCATTGTCGAGCTGAACGTGTCTGGTGGTACGCAGTTGACCGCAGACGCGCGGTTTTCCCTCATGGTCGACGAGGTCGGGCAGACCGGGCCCTAGTGCCGAGGGATGCGGAGCGTCACCGGTGGCGGTTCAACGGCGACAACATGGGACTGCCCTGGGCGACTCGCGAGGGCGTAGTCGTGCTCGGGGCTTACGTCCATGCCGTCGTTGACGATGGCTGACGGCGCCATGCCGGGCAGTAGGTCGCCGATGTCGCGAAGTTGCTCTTCCAGGGAGCTGCCTGCCGCGGATGTCTCCTGGAGCCGTTGGTTCATGCGCGTCTGGACCGAAGCAGGTGTGAACGCCCGGCTTCCGGCGTAGCGTCTCGGCTCCGTGGTCCCGTCCCACTTCAACCCGATGACCTCGAGCGCGGGGCCGCTGCGGTCGTGTCCGCCCATAAGAACGAGCACGGCGACTTCGGAAGCTGGTCCAGTTGGTTCGACTCCTGCCAGCAGGTTCGTGGCTGATGTGTTCAGTGCCCGTCTCAGGTCCGTCGCTGCCGTCGGCAGATCGGACGTCGCCGCCAGGGCGTCTTCGACGAGCCGAAGAACCGAGACACCGCCGTTCTCGGCGAGGCCTGCGACACCGGCGACCAAGCCGCGGCCGTTCGTCCGCACCTTGACCCGCGGCGGAGCCGGCATCGGGTACCCGGCAGCCGTGTCGGTCCCGACTTCGATGGAGGCACGGTCGGCCAGGATGGCGACCCCGTCAGTGGGGTGGATGAGGCCTACGAGCACGGTCACGACGTCTGAGCATACGAGCGGCGGGAGCGGCGGCATCCGGTACATGCGGTTAGTGTCGCCACCGCGGCCCTCAAGGTCAGGCTGCGTCCCTGACGGCGTCGATGACCGGGTCGAAGATCTTGTGCCACCTGTCCTGGACTCTCCGCGGCTGCCGGACGATGCCGCGCAGCTTGTCCTGCAGGAAGTCGCGCATGGACATCCGCTCCATGGTCGAGGTGCGCTTCTCCTCCAACAAGGAGACGAGGCTGTGCCCGACCTCGACGGCACCCTCAGCGGCGCAGAGGTCCTCGAGCTCCATGACCTCCAGCGGGGCGACGTCGTCACCTTGGAGGAGGTTCTCCTCGCGCAGGCGTTCCCACAGCATGGTCATCGTGATGGGTGAGGCGGGGAAACGGGTCGTGATGACCAGCACCGGATAGAACCTACGAACAGGGTTGGTACGGCCGTCCTTGGTGAGTCGGTTGGTGTCGTGTCGCAGGTTGTCGATGGTCGCGTGTAGTTGCTTGGCCTTGCGCACGGCCTTGTTGAGGTCCTGCGTGACCGCTTCTGGGCTGGTGCCGGCGGCGGTCATGTCTTGGAAGCCAGTGGTGGTCACCTCGGCGACGACCCAGGAGTGGCCGTAGTCAACTGCGACGTCGGCGACCTTGGACTTGCGCCCGTAGGCGGCGATGAGTGCGTCCTCGTCGTAGAGGCGGCCGCTGCCGGCGACGTCTTCTAGGGTCTCGAGAGCGAACATCTCGTGCGCCCGGTGTACTGCCTTGCTGACGGTCTCGGCCCGGGCGCGACCCTCCGGGCCCCGGGCTTCGAGGCAGCGTTGGATGTCCATGAGCGGCCAGATTCCGGTCGCTCGGCGCAGCAGCAGCTCGGGGTCGAGCACCGTGATGCGGCTGTCCCAGCGGATGACCGGCCGGTACGCGAAGTCGCGGGTGGTCCAGAGCAGGCCGAACCTCGGTTCGGCCGTGATGATGCTGGTGCGCATCTCGTCCGGGCCGCAACTGATGAGTGCGAGTGCGCGCTCGAGGCGGTCCTGCTCCCATCCGAACGCGTTGACGACGTCTAGCTCGAGGGACGGGCTGCCGTTGACCGCGCTGGCCCAGAGCATCACGCACAGGGCAGTCAGGTCGCTCAGTGGAACGCCGGTCGCGGCCTCGTACTCAGCTGGCAGGTCCGCCATCCGTGGGTCCTCGAGACGCTCGGCGGGGATCTCGACCCAGCAGCGCTGGAACACAGCCGACGCGGTCATGACGTCGATGTGGGAGTTGAACAGGTGGTTGGCGATGAAGTAGCACTCGAGCGGGCCGGCGGTCGCGGTGACGACGTGGTCGTCGTCCTCGCCCAGGGCCTCGACACCTGAGTCCAGGTGGGCAGGCAGGTGCAGCAGCGCCGTCAAGAGCGCCTCGGTCTGCGCGTTGTCGTCTTCGGGTGACGCTTCCGGGCAGACGACCAGTGCCAGCTTGGTGAGGAAGTGGACGGCTTGCGGCACGACGAGGGCTCGGTGGGGTTCCCGCATGAGGTTCAGCGACTTGGTCTTCCAGGGGTCGGCGAGGAACGTCTCTATGAACTCGACGTCGCCGCCGCGGATGCGGGACCCGGGTGCGGCGCGCTTAGCGAGCAGCGAGGCGGCGAACGTGACCGCGTTGATCCGCGACACCTTCTTCAGACTGGTCAGCACCTGGTGGAACGGCATCGCGAACCCGAACAGCTCTTCGGGCGTGATGAACACGAACGCGCGCTCGATGGGTCCGCGCGGGCGGGCATGGCCTCGCGGCAACCACATGCCACAGGCATCCATGGCCCACGCATCTCCCAAGTTGGGTGCGACAGTGCCGTACGCGAACTCGTCACCGGGCCGGACGACCTTGAGGTAGTCGCGACCTGTGGGGTCTTGGCTAGAGACGGCGTGGGTGAGGGCGGCGATGGCGTGGCGGATGTTGGGCGGCTGTGTGGTCATGGGCTTCCTTCCTGATGGCTGACCTGCGAAGGTCCGCCCGCCGGGTTGGCGGGGGGGCGCCCCCGCTCTTTGGGGGCGGGGGGGCGAGGGGCCCCCCGCCACCTCACTTGCCGCGCTTGGGCGACTGAGCCAACGCGCTGGCAGCAGCAGACTTCGCAGCCTTGCTGTAGTTGCCGCGCATGACCTTGCTGGCGTTGCTCGCAGCCTTGCTACCGGTCTGCTTGGAGTTCTTCGGCATCGTGTCCTCCTCTCTTCGTGCTCGAGTTGCTAGGGCGCACGAAGAGGTGATGTGATGCGGTTGGAATACCGATGCGGACATCACCTGTCCGTGCCACGCGAACCCCGCCCTGCAAGGCGGGGTTTCGTGTTTTCCGGCCGACCCGGGTGGGCGACCGACCTGCGAGCGCGGCTGGTGCCGGCGCCCAGGAACGGGCCCGGCCCGGGCATCCCACGAGGGAACGCCCGGGCCGGGTCAGAGGGTTGCTTCGCGAACCCATCATCGAACTATCACTTTCGGAGTGATGATGATGGCGATTGTCAGTCGTGAAACTCGGTGACATTTCGTGAAACTCCCCTGGACAAACTCGTGAAACTCGTCATTAGCTGCAGCCGCTGGTGCTGCCGCAACCCTCGCAGACGTGGCAGGAGCCGGCGGGGCGCATCTTGGTGCCGCAGGTCATGCACAGGGGCGAGTCGACCGCGGAGCCGGTGATGGCCTCGAGGAGCTCGGCCGACGTGTGGGCCTGCTTGGGGGCGGGCTTGGCCGTGTCGGCCTGGGCCTGCTCGGCGGTCACGTCGTCGGACACCTCGACAGGCTCGGCGAGCGAAGAGGCCTCGGCGGTCGCGGCCTCCTTCAGCGTCTCCGGCTCGGTCTCGACGAGCTCGGCGGCCGTCGTGCCCTTGCTGATCGGCTGGTGGCTGCCCGTGTCGAGGTAGCGCTGACGCTCCTCGGCCGAGTGGATGCCCATCGCCGAGCGCGTGTCGAAGTCGATGTAGTCCAGCGCCAGGCGGCGGAAGACGTAGTCCATGATCGACTGCGCCATGCGGACGTCGGAGTCGTCGGTCAGACCCGCCGGCTCGAACTTGAGGTTCGTGAACTTCTGCACGAACGTCTCGAGCGGCACGCCGTACTGCAGGCCGATCGACACGGCGATCGAGAAGGCGTCCATCACGCCGGCCAGGGTCGAGCCCTGCTTGCCCAGCTTGAGGAACAGCTCGCCCAGCTCGCCGTTCTCGTGCGCACCGGAGGTCATGTAGCCCTCGGCACCGCCGACGCTGAACGACGTGGTGATCGACTGGCGCGACTTCGGCAGACGACGACGGATCGGCTTCTCGACGACGACCGTCTTGACCTCGGCCGCACCCTCGGCAGCCTTGGCCGACGTCTTGTCGTCCTGGCTCTTCTGGCTGGACAGCGGCTGGCCGACCTTGCAGTTGTCGCGGTAGACCGCGAGCGCCTTGAGGCCGAGCTTCCAGCCCTGGAAGTAGACGTCGGCGATCTCCTCGACCGTGGAGGTCTCGGGCATGTTGACCGTCTTGGAGATGGCGCCGGACAGGAACGGCTGGGCCGCCGCCATCATCCGCACGTGGCCCATCGGCTTGATCGCGCGGTCGCCCACGGCGCAGTCGAAGACCTCGTAGTGCTCGGGCTTCAGGCCGGGAGCGTCGACGACGTGGCCCTTCTCGGCGATGAACTCCATGATCGCCTCGATGGTCTCGCCGGTGTAGCCGAGCTTCTTGAGCGCGATCGGGACCGTCTGGTTGACGACCTGCATCGAGCCGCCGCCGACCAGCTTCTTGAACTTGACCAGCGAGAAGTCCGGCTCGATGCCGGTGGTGTCGCAGTCCATCATGAAGCCGATGGTGCCGGTGGGCGCGAGCACGGACGCCTGGGCGTTGCGCCAGCCGTTCTTCTCGCCGATCTTCAGGTTGTCGGCCCACTGCTTGGTGGCCTCGCGCTGCACGGCGATGTCCATCGAGTGCAGCGTGCGGATGTCGTCGTTGGCCGCGAGGTGCTTGCGCATGACCCGCGTGTGCGGCGTGGCGTTCTGCTTGAAGCCGTCGTACGCACCGACGACGCCGGCCAGCTCGGCCGAGCGACGGTAGGAGGTGCCCGTCATGAGCGACGTGATCGAGGCGGCCAGCGCGCGGCCACCCTCGGAGTCGTACGCCAGGCCCGAGGCCATGAGCATCGCGCCGAGGTTGGCGTAGCCGATGCCGAGCTGACGGTAGGCGCGCGTGGTGTCGCCGATCGCCTCGGTCGGGAAGTCGGCGAAGCAGATGCTGATGTCCATCGCGGTGATGATCAGCTCGACGCTCTTGACGAACTTCTCGACGTCGAACGTCGTGCCGTCCTCGGACAGGAACTTCATCAGGTTGAGGCTGGCCAGGTTGCAGCTGGAGTTGTCCAGGTGCATGTACTCCGAGCACGGGTTGGACGCGGTGATGCGGCCCGTCTCCGGCGTGGTGTGCCAGTCGTTGATCGTCGAGTCGTACTGGATGCCCGGGTCGGCGCAGGCCCAGGCGGCCTTGGCGACCTTGCCCCACAGCTCGTTGGCGTCGATCTCCTCGATCACCTCGCCGCTGGTGCGGGCACGCAGGCCGTAGGAGGTGTTCTCCTCGACGGCGCGCATGAAGGCGTCGTCGACGCGGATCGAGTTGTTGGCGTTCTGGTACTGGACGCTGGTGATGTCGTCGCCACCGAGGTCCATGTCGAAGCCGGCGTCGCGCAGGACGCGGATCTTCTCCTCCTCGCGCTCCTTGGTCTCGACGAACTCGACGATGTCGGGGTGGTCGATGTCGAGCACGACCATCTTGGCCGCACGACGCGTGGCGCCACCGGACTTGATGGTGCCGGCGGACGCGTCGGCGCCGCGCATGAAGGAGACGGGACCCGACGCGGTGCCGCCGGAGGAGCGCAGCAGCTCCTTGGACGAGCGGATGCGCGACAGGTTGAGGCCGGCACCGGAGCCGCCCTTGAAGATCAGGCCCTCCTCGCGGTACCAGTTGAGGATCGAGTCCATCGAGTCGTCGACGGCGAGGATGAAGCAGGCGCTGACCTGCTGCGGGCTCGACGTGCCGACGTTGAACCACACGGGGCTGTTGAAGCTGAACACCTGGAGCAGCAGCATGTGCGTCAGCTCGTGCTCGAACACCTCGGCGTCGGCGTCGGTGGCGAAGTAGCCGTGCTCCTTGCCGGCCGCGGTGTAGGTGAGCACCACGCGGTCGAGCAGCTGGCGCAGGCTCTGCTCACGCTCGGGCGAGCCCACGGCGCCGCGGAAGTACTTGGTGGTGACGATCGTGGAGGCGTTGACGCTCCAGAAGTCGGGGAACTCCACACCGCGCTGCTCGAAGACGGTCTCGCCGGTCTTCCAGTTGGTCTGCACGACGTCGCGACGCTCCCACGTCACGGCGTCGTACGGGTGCACGCCCTCGGTCGTGTACACGCGCTGGATGCTCAGGCCCTTGCCGGCCTTGCTCCCACGCGTCTTGCCGGACTGTGCCCGGCCCGTCGATCCGTCGACCGTCTCCGTCATGTCGTGCTCCTGTGTCGCTGCTGGTGTGTGAAAGGTCGTGCGTCCCGCCCCGTGGCACGGGACGAGGTCGTTCAGGGTGCCGGTGCCGCCCGTGGGCGGCGGGTGGTCAGGGCTGCTGTCGTGCGGTGTGCTCGGCCAGCTCGCCATCGGCGGCGCGGGCCATGAGGACGGCGATCTCGGCGGCGAAGTCGTCCACCGAGTCGAACGCCTTGTAGACGCTCGCGAAGCGCAGGTACGCGACCTCGTCGAGGCTCTTGAGCGGGTCGAGGATGGCCAGGCCGACCTCGTGGGCCGCGATCTCGGCCGCACCGCTCTCGCGCAGTGCGTCCTCGACCTGCTGGCCGAGGCGTGCGAGGTCGTCGTCGGAGACCGGTCGGCCCTTGCAGGCCTTGCGAACGCCGGAGACGGCCTTGTCGCGGTTGAAGGGCTCGGTGGCCCCCGACCGCTTGAGGACCGTCAGCTGCATCTGCTCGATGGTCGTGAAGCGCTTCTCGCACGCTCCGCAGACCCGACGACGCCGGATGGCGCCGCCCTCCTCGGCCACCCGGGAGTCGAGCACGCGGGTGTCGGGGTTCTTGCAGAACGGACAGTGCACGACGCTCTCCTCTCGGGCTGGTTCTTCTCGGGATCTGGGGACAACCTGGGGATGCAGAGGTGGATGACCCGGGATTCCTGTGAATAAGTCCCCCGTCCCTGTGGGACTAGATGTGGAGAACTACATCGGTGTAATCACTAGATGTAGTGGCTACCGTACGCCTGCGCACCAGGTCATGCAAGCAAGTCTGACGAGTTGGTCCGACAAATCTGAGAGCTCTGCGTTTGTGCAGGTCAGAGGCTCACGAGTCACACCAGCCACACCTGTCGCGGCGTGTCACGTGTCCCGGAGACCCGCGTCGACACCTTCCATCTGCACCCAGCCGGCGCAATGCTGCGGCCCTCTTCCACTTCGGAAGAGATCGGAGGAGGATGCGCTCATGACCATGCGACTGAACCCCTACCTGAACTTCCGCGACGAGTCCCGCGAGGCGCTCGAGTTCTACCAGTCCGTCTTCGGCGGGACGATCGACGCGATGACCTTCGGCGAGGCCGGCATGAGTGACGACCCGGCCGTGGCCGACCGGATGATGCACGGCCACCTCGTCACCGACGCCGGCTTCGACCTGATGGCCTCCGACACTCCCCCGGGTGGCGACCAGCCGTCGATGGGCACCGCCATCAACGTCACCCTCAACGGCGACGACCCCCGCATCCGCGACTACTGGGCCGGGCTCAGCGAGGGCGCCGAGATCGTGGCGCCGCTCGAGCGTGCGCCGTGGGGCGACGAGTTTGGCCTCCTGAACGACCGCTTCGGCGTGGCGTGGCTGGTCAACCTCGCCGCGAGCCAGTAGCAGCCGGCCCGGTTCCTCACACGGGGCGCGGCACCGCCACGCCCAGGTGGTCCAGCGCGGCGTCCACGAGCGCGAAGGCCGCAAGCCGGCTGCGCGTCGCGTTGGCGAGTGCCTGGCGCTTCAGCTCACCGGGCTCGGACCCGCTCACCCGCACGAGGTCGGCGCTCTCGTCGACCCAGCGACTGAACGTCTCCGGGGTGACCTCGGGGTGGAACTGCCACGCGATCAGGCGAGCGCCGAAGGCCTCGTCGACGAAGCACTGCGGGCCGAACCACGAGCTGCCGATCACCCGCGACGTGGGTGGCGGGCTCAGCACGTCCTGGTGGAACTGGCCCCATGGCCCCTCGGGGCAGAGGACCTCGTCGAGCGTGTCGACGCGACGCCAGCCGATCTCGGCGCCGTCGCCGCGGTACGACGTGCCACCGAGGGCGCGGGCCACGAGCTGGGCTCCGTAGCAGATGGCCATCACGGGGACGCCTGACCCGAGCGCCACCCGCACGACGTCGGACTCCGCCTCCACGACGCCGGCCCAGCGGGGCTCGTGCGCCGAGCGCTCCGACCCGAGGCTGAGGACCAGGTCGACCCCGGTCGCCGACCACGGGGCGTCGATGGTGTCGCGGTCGATCCAGGTCAGCTCGGCGCCGTGCTCACGCAGCCGCTCGGTGACGTAGCCGCCGGAGCGGTCGGTGTCGTCGGCCAGCACATGGACCTGCAGAGGGCGGTCCGCCGGCGGCGAGCCCGGATCGGTGGAGGCGTCGTTCATGCCTCCATGGTGCCGGACGGCCGCATCACTCGTAGACGGGCACCGCGAGGTCGGAACCGAGCTGCAGCGCGCCGGCGCTCGGCAGCGAGTTCATGCGCATGATGTCGTCGACCGTGTCGCGCACGTCGCCCTCGGGATTGGCGTCGGCCGCGATCTGCCAGAGGGTCTGCCCCTCCTGCACGGTGACGACCGTGGTGGCCGGGACGGCGCCGGCCTCCGACGTGGCGACGGTGGACGAGCCGAGCGCGACGACCGTGACCGCCAGCGCCGCGATGACGGCGAGCAGGAGCACGAGGCGGCCCCGGCGGGTCAGCCGGACGGCGGCAGGCTCGGCGGTGCGGCGCGGTGCCGAGGTGACCCCGCGGGAGAACGACGGGGCGAAGCGGCTGGTCTCGTAGACGGTGATGGTGCTCATGGTGACCTCCGGGGAAGGGAGAGGGTCGAGTGGTCTGGTGTGTCGATCGAGCACCTGTCGATGTCATTCGAACGTCGATGCTCCGGGGGCGGTGGTGCTCCGCGGATCCGACGAACAGATGTTCGATCGAACACGTGTACGACAGTAGGGGAAGGTGCCGACAAAAGCAGCCCCCTTTCGAACAGGAATCCGAACAGGCGGCTCGATCGCCTGCAATTCCAGCGAAAGAATCCTCGACACGGTGTTCGACTGTGACGCGTCGCACTCGCCTGGCGGCGCCCTGGGCACCGTCACGGGGCGAGCAAGCGCGGCGTTCGAACGCGCGACACGCTGTCGAACATGTGTTTGTAAACGTCCTCGCAGAGGTCTAGCGTGGTGACCATGAGCGACGACAGCACCCTCGACCCCTCCTCCGACGCGCCGCGTCGGGGCCGCCCGAAGGGTTCACGCAACTCCGTGCGTGAGCTGCCCGACGGTCCCGTCGACGAAATGACCGGCCTCACCGGCCGGCAGCAGAAGATCCTGCACTTCATGCGCGACCAGATCGAGCAGCGCGGCTACCCGCCCAGCATGCGCGAGATCGGTGGCGCGGTCGGCCTGGCCAGCACCTCCTCGGTCGCCCACCAGCTGCGGGTCCTCGAGCGTCTCGGCTACGTCAAGCGCGACCCCAACCGCCCGCGCGCGATCGAGATCTTCCTGCCCGAGGTGGTCAAGGCACGGCGCACGCTCAGCTCGGCCGACGACTCCGAGGTCGACGAGACGGGTTTCGGCGACCAGCGCCCCGAGGCCACCTACGTGCCCATGCTCGGTCGCATCGCCGCAGGCGGTCCGATCCTGGCCGAGGAGCAGGTCGAGGAGATCTTCCCGCTCCCCCGCTCCCTCGTCGGTGACGGCACGCTGTTCCTGCTCGAGGTGCGCGGCGACTCCATGGTCGACGCGGCGATCTGCGACGGCGACTACGTGGTCGTCCGCCAGCAGCCGGTCGCCGAGAACGGTGAGATCGTCGCGGCCATGCTCGACGGCGAGGCCACGGTCAAGACGTTCCAGCGCAAGGACGGCCAGATCTGGCTGCTGCCGCACAACGACGACTACTCCCCCATCGACGGCAACCACGCCACGATCCTGGGCAAGGTCACCACGGTGCTGCGCCGCCTCTGACTCCCGTCGACCGCTCACGGATACGACTCGAAGGGCCCCCTCCCAGGCGGGAGGGGGCCCTTCGATGTGGCCGTATGTATCAGCCCTTGAACTTCAGAGTGCCCACGCTGTAGTTCTTGCCGGCGGTGACCCTCTTGGTCTTGGTCCCATCGAAGGTGCGCCCGATGCCGCGCCAGGAATCGAGGTTGACGCCGATGCGGTAGTTCCCCGACGCGAGACCGCGGATGACGAACTTCCCGGAGGAGCCCGTGTATGCGGACCGCATGACAAGTGTGCCCTGGGTCGAGTAGACCGAGACAAGGAGCTCCTTGTTGCTCTTGCCCCCGGCGCGGGTGACCTTGCCCGAGATCGTGGCCCCCTTCGACGTCTTGGAGATGTTCGACGTCACCGAGCGGTCGGGGAAATTCACGGTCACGGCGCTGCCCGTGCCGGTGTGGCGGCACGCGTCCCGGTACATCCAGCCCTTGTACCCCGAGGGAGGGTTCTTCCCGGCGCGCGGGAAGCCCTTCTCGATGGACTTCGCGTACTCGGCCTTCGCGCCGTTGACTGTCTTCCACTTCTCGTGACCCCGCTCGAGGCCCTTGTGGTACAGGTAGTTGTCCTTGTAGATGCTCGGGTACCACGACGAGCACTGGGTGGTCCGTCCCACCTCCACGACGTAGCGACCCGGGCGAAGCCCGTCGAAGGCCTTCGTACCGTTGGAGTCCACGAAGCCGGAGGCCACGATCGGCTGGTCCAGCACCTTGGTACCGGGCACGTACTCGCGCACCGTGGACCACTTGTCCCATCCGTTGAAGCCCGAGTAGGTCGGGTCGGTGTCGAAGGTCAGCGTGTTCTTGTTCTGGTCCAGGTTCGCCGAGACCGTCGCCATCAGGTCGGCGTCGCGCCCGGCGACGAGGTCATCGTCCTTCGAGCTTGCCGTGTAGCGGGTGGCTGCATGGCAGTTGGCGTACTGGCCCGAAGCGCCGACCACGCCCTTGCGCTGCCCCCCGCCGGGGAGGTACTCCACTAGGTAGCCGGTCGACCCGCCCGAGGTGCGCGGCACGAATCGAGCGGTGTAGCTGCCGCCTGACGCGCGGGTACTGGCGAACTCGTTCGCGCAGTAGGGCACGTCGAGGGCGCGCAGATCCGACGCGCGAGTCGGACGCGAAGACGGAGGCGCGATGACCCGGACCTGCGCCGTGGCAGCCGCGGAGCCGGAGAGCACGCCGGTGACGGATCCGTAGCGGAAGTTGGCCGTGAAGTCGCCGTACTTGCCGACAGTGGCGGTTGACCCTTCCCGGACGCGGCCGCCGCCCCCATAGGTGCGACCAGTGCCGGAAGCGTCCCCCCGCCAGAACCACTCGCGCGTCTCGCCGGCGACGGTAGCTCGGATGCTGAGCCGGTACGGGGCGGACGACTTGTTGTTCGTGCCCAGCGCGATCGGCATCGAGTACCGCCGCTGCTCATCCGGTCGCACCGTCTGCGCGCGGCGCCAGGTCAGTCCGTTGTTGACCCACCGCGTGACCGCAAGGTCTGAGACACCGTCGGCAGGACCGGTGACCGCACCCTGAAGCATCCGAGTGCGCTGTCGACGCTCGAGCCGCAGCGGGCGTTCAAGCGCAGAAGCGCCGCTCCGGTACACCTTGATCGTCCGGTCGAAGGTCGTGCCGTCCGATCCGGGAGTGCCGCCCAAGCCGGTCGGAGCCGGGTTGTCGGGGTGCTTCAGCCAGTAGACCTTCAGATAACCGGTCTTGCCCGCGGGGATCGAGTAGGACCACGTCCGGAAGCTCGGCTGCTGCCCCAGGATCACTGCGGAGCCCTTGCAGGTGCGCGACCCGTTGCATTTGGCCGACACGTAGACGGGGTAGTGACCGGTGGAGTCCGTGCTCGATTCCACTGCGGCATACGTTCCCGTCACCGTGAGCCCAGACGACGCCTGGGCCGGTGCGCCGAAGGTCACCGCCACCAGACAAGACAGGACCAGGCTGGTCAGGACGGCAAGCGCGACTCGATGCACGAGAGTTCCCCCGAGAGATGACGACACGACCGCCTCACCCTAACAAGGATGAGGCGGTCGAAGCGAAGTGCGCGTATCGGCCCCGATGGTCGAGCTCACGAGCGGAAGTTCAGCGTGCCCACCGAGTAGCTGCGACCCGCAGTGACCGTCTTGCTCTGAGCGCCCTTGTGCGTGCGTCCGATGCCGCGCCACGAGTCAGCGTTGACGACGATCTTGTACTTGCCGGACGCCAGACCGCGGATCGTAAAGCGACCGGACCGGTCGGAGTACGCCGAACGGAGGACGCGTGTGCCGTCGGAGGCATAGGCCGTCACGAGGATCTCCTTGTTCGACTTGCCGCCCACGCGGGTGATGCGGCCGGAGATCGTCGCACCCTTGGACAGGCTCATGGAGGCCCGCCCGGGCAAGTTGCCGACGTCGACGACCTTCTGCGCACCCGACGTGACGGTGGTGCACACCGGACGGTACATCCAGCCCTTGTAGCCCTTGCCGGGGCTCTTCGGAACATAGCCGTTTTCCCGAGAGATCACATTGTACGGGCGGGAGCCGTACTTGCCCTTGATGGTCTTCCAGCGCTCGGACTGGCGCTCCAGACCCTTGTGGTAGAGGTAGTTGTCGGTATAGATGCTCTGGAACCAGCCCGAGCAACTGGTGCGGCGGCCGGCCTCGAAGACGTACTTGCCCGGTCGCAAGCCGGTGAACGTGACTTTTTTGTCGGTGCCTGCCCGCTTGGCCGCAACCATCGGCGAGTCGAGGGCCTTGCGACCCGGCGCGTACTCGCGCAGCGTCACCCACCGATCATTGCCGTTGAGTCCGAAGGATGACGTCAGGGAGACGTCGAGCTCGGTCTCATCCTGGTCGATGGTCACGGCGGGGACGGTCTTCGTGGACGCGTCGCCGAAGCCCAGGAGCCGAGATGAGCCGCCGACATAACCCGTGGCCTTGTGACAACTGTCGACGACGTCGCCGCCGTCGACGATCACGGCGCCACGCTTGGATCCGATGGGCTCGAAGGCCACCATGAAGCTCTTGGTGCCGCCATCGGGGCGCGGAACGAACCGCACCTGGTACGTGCCTCCGGAGACCTGGTCATCGCCGAACTCGTTGCCGCAGAAGGGGACGTCGAGGCTCCGGAGATCCGAGGCGCGCGTGTACTTGACGGCGCTCGGGGACACGATGCGGACCTCGGCCTTGTTGGCGCCGGTGCCGGTGAGCGACCCCGTGACCGTGCCGTAGGCGAAGTTCGCCGTGAAGTTGTCACCCTTCTGGACGCGCACGACGCCGGACTCGCGGATCGTGCGCCCGCCGCCCGTGAACGCGCCGGTGCCGAAGGTGCCGCCTCGCCAGAACCACTCGCGAGCGCTGCCGTCGACCGTGGCGCTGAGGCTCAGGCGGTACGCCTGGCCGGGGGCGTTGTTGCGACCGAGGCCGAACGAGCCGAGGTCGAAGGAACCGTTGGACTCGACCTCGACGGCCTTCACACGGGTGGTGCGCAGGTCCGAGACCGTCCAGAGCGTGACCTCGCGGTCGGTGACGCCGACGGTGGATCCGCTGACGGTGCCGACGATCTTGCGGCTCGCGATGCGCTTCTCGAGCGTCATCGTGCGTCGGAAGACGGCCTTGTCGCTGGGGTCGACGGCGAGCGTAGCCCGGCGCACCTCGCCGGACTCGACGCCCGTGGGCTGGTCCTGCTCCACGTTGCTCCACGGCACGGTGATGTAGGCCGACTTGCCGCCCTTGATGGAGTAGCGGGCCGTGCCCGCTCCGGAACCCTCGAACGTGGCCTTGCCTGAACACGTCTTGGAGCCGAGGCAGCGCGCGAACACCTCCACGAAGCGCTGGGAACCCGAGGCCTGCACCGCCACGGTGCCTGCCGAGATGGAGACCCCTGTGGCGGCCGAGGCCGGCAGGGGTACAGCGACGAGCAGCGACCCGACGAGGCCGGACACTGCTACGAGAACGAGACGACGCATTGGCCCCCGAGCCCTTCATTGCGTGGGATGACGGCTCAGGATATCAAGCCGTGGAGGTTTCAGTGGCCATTCAAGTCGAGTCGTCCCAGGGCTCCCAGAACGGCGTCGCGGTCGGTCGTGCGCCACAGCGGAGGCAGTGAGGCGGCGAGGAACGAGCCGTAGCGCGCCGTGACGAGCCGGGGGTCGAGCACGGCCACGACGCCCCGGTCGGTGGTGCGTCGGATCAGCCGCCCGGACCCCTGCGCCAGCAGCAGTGCGGCATGGCTGGCCGCCACGGTCATGAACCCGTTGCCGCCGCGCTTCTCGACCAGTCGCTGACGTGCGCTCATGAGCGGGTCGTCGGGCCGCGGGAACGGGACGCGGTCGATGATCACGAGTCTGCAGGTGTCGCCCGGCAGGTCGATGCCCTGCCACAGGCTGAGCGTGCCGAACAGGCTGGTGCGCTCCTCCTCGGCGAAGCGTCGGGTCAGCTCGGACAGCTGCGCGTCGCCCTGGCAGAGGATCTCGTGGTCGGGGAGGCGCGTGCGCACTCCCTCGGCTGCGGCCTCGGCCGCACGCCGCGACGAGAACAGCCCCAGCGTGCGTCCGCCCGCGGACTCCAGCAGGGCGGCGATCTCGTCGAGCTGGGCGTCGGTGATGCCGTCGCGACCCGGCGGCGGCAGGTGCTTGGCGACGTAGAGGATGCCCTGGCGGCGGTAGTCGAACGGTGAGCCGACGTCGAGACCGGTCCACACCTCGCTGTCACCCGGGCGGAGCCCGACGGCTGCGGCGACGGGGTCGAACCCACCGCCGACGGTGAGCGTGGCGCTGGTGAGCACCACCGTCTTCTCCTCGAAGAGCTTGTCGCGCAGGCTGGCCGAGACGTCGACCGGGGCCACGTGCAGCACCGGACCGCGGGTGTCGGAGAGCCACAGCACCTCCGGCTCGCGCAGGCTCGCCATGCGGTCGGCGACGAGGCGCACCTCCTCGAGCCCGGCCTTCGCCTGCTGGCGGGAGGCGTCGGCCTCGCCGTCGGACTTCTCGCGAGGGAAGGCGGACAGGCAGGCACGGGCCATGTCGCGGACCCGCGCGAGCGCCTCGGCCAGCTCGTCGTCGAGCACGTCGATGCGTCCGACGTCGACGCGAGCCAGCGCGGCCGCCAGGGCGTCGGCAGCCTCGTTGAGGTCGTCGGTCTCGCCGTCGGTGTGGGGCCGGGCGCGGCGGGCGGCGCGCTCGATGCCCGCCGGGTCGAGGTCCGACGTGGCGGCCTGGGTGACACGTGCGGCCAGCTCGTGCGCCTCGTCCACCACCACCGCGTCGTACTCGGGGAGCATCGGCACGCCGTCGATCGCGTCGATGGCCAGCAGCGCGTGGTTGGTGACGACGACGTCGGCGTGCTGGGCGGACTCGCGGGCCAGCTCGGCGAAGCACTCGGCGGCGTGCGGGCAGCGCGTGGCACCCACGCACTCGCGGTGGTTGACGCTGACCTGCCGCCAGGCGCGATCGGTGTGCGAAGGCGCGGACTCGCGGTCCCCGTGCGCACCGTCGCCGGTCCCCGGCTTGCCCGCCAGGTCCTCGGCCCACTCCCGCAGCGCCAGCACCTCGGCACCGAGGCTTCCCTCGGGCAGGTCGACGAGAGCACCCTGCTCGTCGGGCACGCCCTCGCGCACGCGGTGCAGGCACGCGTAGTTGGCCCGCCCCTTCACCACGGCGTACGACGGCGTGGTGCCCATGGCCTCGCGTGCGCCCGCCACCAGGGCCGGGAGGTCACGTTGGACGAGCTGGTGCTGCAGCCCGAGCGTGGCGGTGGAGACCACCACGCGGTCCTGGTGGAGCAGGCTGGGCACGAGGTAGCCGAGGGACTTGCCCGTGCCGGTCCCGGCCTGGACCAGCAGGTGTCGACCGGAGCCGAGCGACTCCGCGACGGCCTCCGCCATGGCCACCTGACCCGGGCGCTCCGTGCCGCCGAGCGCGCGGACCGCGGCGTGCAGGACCTCGCGGACGCTGGGCTCGGCGGAGGGGCTGTCGGGCATGGTGGCGAGCCTAGACGGACGCCTCGCGGGGGTCCGGCCCCCGTCCACAGTGATGTGCCCTGACGACCTCCGGATGGTCTCGATACGTCCGACCGAGCTCCTCCGTCGCCGGTCGGACTACTCGACCAGCGGGGGCGTGCGTGGTCTCGGCGCGCTCGAGACGGTCAGAGCTCGTTGAGCTGGTGCGCGAGCTCGTCGGAGACGCGGGCGACGAGGTGCGTGCCGTCGGACGCGTGGTCGAGCGTCTCGATCTCCCCGGTCTGGTGCACCAGGCTGAGCAGGTCGCCCCGGTCGTAGGGCACCACGACGTCCACCCGGGCCTCGGGCCGGGGCAGGTCCGCCTCGATCGCTGCGAGCAGCTCGTCGATGCCCTCGCCCGTGCGGGCACTCACCAGGACCGCGTGCGGCTCGCGGGCGAGCAGCTGCTTGACCATCATCGGGTCGGCGGCGTCGGCCTTGTTGAGCACGATGATCTCCGGGACCCCGGTCGCGTCGATCTCGGCGAACACCTCGCGGACCGCGGCGATCTGCCCCTCCGGGTCGGGATGGGACGCGTCGACCACGTGCAGCACCAGGTCGGACTCGGCCACCTCCTCCAGCGTGGAGCGGAACGCCTCGACGAGCTGGTGCGGCAGGTGGCGCACGAACCCGACGGTGTCGGACATCGTGTACACCCGTCCGTCGCTGGCCTGGGTCTTGCGGGTGGTCGGGTCGAGGGTCGCGAACAGGGCGTCCTCGACGAGCACACCGGCGCCGGTGAGCCGGTTGAGCAGGCTCGACTTGCCGGCGTTGGTGTAGCCGGCGATGACGACCGCCGGCACGGCGTTGCGCCGACGCTGGGCCTTCTTGATGTCGCGCGTGGTGCGCAGCGCCTTGAGCTCGCGGCGCAGCTTGGCCATCTTGGCCTGGATGCGACGACGGTCGGTCTCGAGCTTCGTCTCACCGGGACCACGGCCACCGATGCCCTCACCGCCGGCGGCACGGCCACCGGCCTGACGCGACAGGTTGCCACCCCAGCCGCGCAGACGCTGGGTCTGGTACTGCAGCTGGGCCAGCTCGACCTGCGCCTTGCCCTCCGCCGACTTCGCGTGCTGGGCGAAGATGTCGAGGATGAGGGCGGTGCGGTCGACGACCTTGACCTTGGTGCGGTCCTCGAGGTTGCGCAGCTGGCTGGGGGCGAGCTCGCCGTCGCAGATGATCGTGTCGGCGCCAGTGGCCTGCACGGCGGCCGTGAGCTCCTCGACCTTGCCGCTGCCGATGAACGTGGCCGCGTCGGGACGCTGACGACGCTGGAGCAGCGCGTCGAGCACCTCCGACCCTGCGGTCTCGGCGAGCAGCTTGAGCTCGGCCAGGGAGTTCTCGGCGTCCTCGGCCGACCCGTCGGTCCACACACCCACGAGGACGACGCGCTCGAGCCGCAGCTGGCGGTACTCGACCTCGGTGATGTCCTCGAGCTCGGTGCGCAGACCGGCGACGCGGCGCAGCGACTGGCGCTCCGCCAGCTCGAGCCCCTCGTGTGCGCCCTCGGTGGCCCGCTGCGACTCCTCGTCGACGCCGGGTCCGGAGGTGGGGGTAGGTCGACTCATGCCATCCATTCCATGTCGCCACGGGCGACGATCTCGGCGGGACCGGCCAGCAGCACGCGGCCGTCCGCGGTCCAGGTGACGCGGACCGTGCCGCCGGGCACGTCCACGCGATAGGTCGTGGGCAGGGTGTCGGCCTGCACCGAGGCGGTCGCGACGGCTGCGGCGCAGGCACCGGTGCCGCAGGACCGCGTCTCGCCGGAGCCGCGCTCGTGCACCCGCATCGCGATGTGGTGGTCACCGCGGACGTCGACGAACTCGATGTTCACGCCGTCGGGGTAGACCCGCGCGTCGTACTCGGGCTCGGTGAGCAGGGAGCCGGCGTCGTCGAGCCGGTCGACGAAGGCGACCGCGTGCGGGTTGCCGGTACGGACGCCGACGGCCTCCCAGGCGCGTCCGTCGACGACGACCTTGCTGCCCTCGACGAACGTCGCGCCACCCATGTCGACGACGTAGTCGTCGCCGTCGCGGGTGACGATCTTGTCGCCGTCGCGGGTGCCGACCACGACCGGCTCGCCCTCGGGCACGAGACCCTCGTCGAGCAGGTGCCGGGCGAACACACGGACGCCGTTGCCGCACATCTCGCTGACGGTGCCGTCGGCGTTGCGGTAGTCCATGAACCACTCCCCTGCGCTGGCGGCGGCCTGGGGCTCGTCGAGCACGGCGGAACGCACCACGCGCAGCACGCCGTCGGCACCGATGCCCCTGCGTCGCGCGCACAGAGCCGCCACGAACGCGGGATCGAGGTCGCCGTGCACCGTGCCGTCGTGGTCGGGGAGCAGGACGAAGTCGTTCTCGGTGCCGTGCCCCTTGAGCCAGGGGAAAGTCATGACACCAGTCTACGGCCGCGGGCCCGACGGATCCGTGCCGTCGCCGGGCTCCCCACCCCGTGCCACGTGGTCCAGCGCACGGGTCAGCAGGTCGGGCTCGTCGTGGGGCAGCCAGTGCACCCGCGGGTCCTGGTGGAACATCCGGTCCTGTCGCCGGGCGAACGCCCGGGTGCCCCGCACCGTCTCGGCGCGGGCCTCATCGTCGCTCGCCTCCCCCCGCAGCAGCGCGAGCACCTGCTGGTAGCCGATGGAGCGCGACGCCGTAGGCGAGCCGTCGATCCCGGCATCGAGCAGGCCGCGCACCTCCTCGACGAAACCGTGCTCCCACATGGCGTCGACCCGGCGCACGATGCGCTCGTCGAGCACCGGACGCGGGACGTCGAGCCCGAGCAGGGTCACGCGACGGTAGATCGAGTGGTGAGCCGGGAGGCTCGCGACGAACGGACGGCCGGTCATCTCCGTGACCTCCAGCGCCCGCACGAGCCGACGACCGTTCGTGGGGAGCACCTGGTCGGCAGCCTCGGGAGCCACCCGCCGCAGCTCGGCGTGCAACGCCTCGGCCCCCTCGGTCTCGAGCCGACGCTGGTAGCGCTCGCGCACCTCGGAGTCCGTGCCGGGGAACTCGAAGTCGTCGATCACGGCCCTCACGTACAGCGACGACCCGCCGACGAGGACCGGCGTCGCACCACGACGTAGACAGTCCTCGATCGTGGCGCGGGCGTCGCGCTGGAACGTCGCCACCGACGTCGCCTCGTGCACGTCGAGCACGTCGAGCAGGTGGTGCGGGACGCCGCGCCGCTCGGCCTCGGTGACCTTGGCACTGCCGATGTCCATGCCACGGAACAGCTGCACGGCGTCGGCGTTGACCACCTCGCCACCGAGGGCGAGCGCCAGGTCGACGGCCAGGGTCGACTTGCCCGAGGCCGTCGGGCCGACGACGACCACGAGATGTGGAGCACTACTCACCCTCGGAGTCTTTCAGTACGCTCGCCACCACGGGGACCGCACCGGCTCCCCCGGACGAGGAGAGAACGCGATGGGCTTCCTGGACAAGCTGAAGAAGAACGCACCGGAGCTCAAGGCGAAGGCCTCCGAGCTGGCCAAGACCCAGAACGACAAGATCGACCAGGGCATCGACAAGGCCGCCGACCTGGCCGACAAGGCCACGAAGGGCAAGTACTCGGGCAAGATCGACGGCGCGGCCGGCAAGGCCAAGGACGCCGCTGACAAGCTAGCCGAGGACGGCAAGAAGCCCTGAGCCGCTAGGGCACGCGCCACTGCGCGACGAACCAGCCGACACCGAGCGGCGCCTCGTCGAGGACGAGACGCGCCTCGACCCCTGCACGATCGGCCGTCCCGGCGCCGTCGACCGACGCACCCTCGGTGGCGTGCAGTCGAGCGGACACGGCGTCGCCCACCGTGCGCAAGGTCCGTGCGCCTGCGCACAGCAGGGAGTCCGCGAGCTCGAGGTCGATGCCGCCCAGTGCGTCGGCGTCACCGTCGGCCAGGGCTGCGGCGATCGTGGCGTCGAACGGCTCGGCCCGGTCGTCGAGGTGTCCTGGCGCGCGCTCGGATCGCCTGGCAGAGCCGTCGGCCACGACGAGCAGGGCAGCGTCGTCGAGGTCGGACGCGTGCACCTCGTGCACGTAGGCGCGCGAGCCCGTCCAGCCTGCTTGGTCGAGCAGCCACGCACCAAGGGTGTGGGCCAGCCCGAGCCCGCCGTCGGGGCCGCCAGCGGTCACGTCGATCCCGTGTGGCGCGAGCGAGCCTCCGGCGCGCTCGTCCGCCGGGGCCTGCGGTGCGTCGGAGCCGAGCACGACCACGCTGGCCGGGGCGTCGTCGACGAGCCTGCGGACGGCCGCGAGCGCCTCGGCCTGCACCACCTCCATCTCGATGACGTCACCGACCAGAGCACCTGCGGCGAGCAGGGGCGAGCAGGGGCAGAACGCGACGCTGGGCACGGGGCGAGCGTAGGCGGTGCGCGCTCGACCCGCCGGACGAGCGCCCCCGTGGCACCATGACCTCGTGCCCGCCTACCTGCCCGACGAGGACGCCTGGCACTACGACCCGCCGCCGGTCTCCTCCGGGTGGCGGTGGATGGCCCTGCTGGCCCCGCTGGTCGCGCTCGCGGTGGCCGCGGCCGCCACGTTCTCCCTGCTCCACTCACTCGAGCAGGACGAGCGCGGCCACCTCGACGACCCCGAGGTCACCGGGGTCCTCACCATCGCCTGCGCGATCATGACCTCGACCGTGGACGGACTCCGGGTCGGCGGGCCGCCGCGACGACAGGCCGCCGTGCTGGCCGACCAGAACCTCGCGGTCGAGCGGATGATCGACACGGTGCGCCGCATCGACGCGCCCACCCGTCGGGCCGACCGTCCCCTTGACGCCTGGCTCGCGGACTGGGACAGCCTCCTGCGCGCGCGGGACCGCTACGCCCGCCAGGTGAGCACCGGCTTCGACGCCACCTTCCGCGTGCCCACCGGACCCGACGACCGACCGGTCGTCGAACGGATGGACCGCGCCGCCGACGGCGTCTGCCGCGTGCCCGACGTGCTGGTCGACCCGTTCTCCGCCGGCGACCAGGAGGTCTGAGCCCGCAGCGCTCGAGCGTGCCGGAACCTACCCCTGCGCGGCCTTCGCCTCGGCCTTCTTGGCCTTCTTGAACTGACGCACCTTCTGCAGGGAGTCGGCGTCCACGACGTCGGCGACCGAGCGGTAGCCCTTCTTGGCGTAGTCGCCGGACGCCTTCGTCCAGCCGCGCGGCTTCACGTCGAGCTGCTTGGCCAGGAGGGCCGTGAAGATCTTCGCCTTCTGCTCGCCGTAGCCCGGCAGGGCGGTGAGCCGCTTCATGAGCACCGGCGCGCTGCCGACGTCGGACCAGATGCGCGAGGCGTCGCCGTCGTACTCGTCGACCACGACCGTCGCGAGCGCCTGCACGCGCCCGGCCATGGAGCGGCCGTACCGGTGGATGGCGGGAGGAGTGGCGCAGAGGTCGGCGAAGGCATCGGGATCGGCCTGCGCGATGGCGGCGGGGTCGAGGGTGCCGAACCGCTCGAGGATCTTGGCCGGGCCGCGGAAGGCGTGCTCCATCGGGTACTGCTGGTCGAGCAGCATGCCCACGAGGAGTGCGAACGGGTCGTCGCTGAGCACGCGGTCGGCTGCGGGGTCCTGTGCGATCTGGATGGCCATGCGCTCATTCTCCCCCACCGAGCGGCCCGAGATCGGGCCGGCGCGGGGTGAACCGAACCGGTCGCTGCTTCCCCGGTCGGCGACGATCTCGTGCCAGCGGGCGGAGTGAACCTTCGAAGTATCCCACCGCAGCCAGCGCCAGGACGTGCCCGCGGGAGATCTTCTGGCCGGAGACCGGAAGCTGATGACTCGAGCTGCTCCACGAAGCAGAGATGCGCTGGATCGCGGCGTGGTCCTCACGCGACATCGACAGCGCACGATCGGCGAGAGCGTCTTCTCCGAACTCCCAGAGGCAGCCCGCGATGGTCATGACGGAAGCGCTCACGTGGATGTTCGGTAGGCCCTTCATGGCGTGCCGTACCTCGTCGTCCCGCCGTTGCTCGCGGAAGGGCCAGCCGTGGAGAAGGAACGCTGAACGAAGCCGAGCAGTCCCTGGACGTCGCTTGCCCGAGGTCACGCCCCCATCGTGCCAGTCAGCATCCGACCGGCCCGGATCAGGCGGGCTCGGTGAGGGCGAGCAGCATCCGCGGAAGCGTGGCCCGCAGCGTGTCGATGTCGACCGGCCGGCCGTCGACCAGGGCTCCGAGGACCATGGCGTCCCACGTGCCGATGAGGATGGTGCACACGTCGCGCACGTCGAGGGTCAGCCGGAGGCCGAAGGAGTCGAGGGCCGTGGTCACCACCTCTGCGATGCCGGCGATCACGTCGTTCCACCAGCCCACGAACACCTCACCGCCGACGTCGCCGCGCAGCCCCCGCAGCTGGAGCTCGAGGTGCAGCAGGAAGTCGTCGTGGTCGGGTGGCTGGAGCAGCACGAAGCGTTCGAGGATCGCACCGGCAGCCTCCTCGGCCGACAATCCTGCGAGACGCGCGGGGTCGGCCGCCTCCTTGAGCGTGCCCAGGACGCGTTCGTGCTCACGCTCGATGAGGGCGACGACGAGCTCGTCCTTGGACTCGAAGTTGGAGTAGAACGCGCCCCGCGTGTAGCCGGCCTCGTCGCACAGGCGCTCGACCGAGACGCCCTGCAGACCCTCGCGCACGAGCAGCGTGCGGGCGGCGTCCAGCAGTCGCTCACGGGTGGCGGCGCGGCGCGCGGAGAGGTGATCCGGGGAGGACGCGGACGTGGTGGACACGACACTCACGATACATTGCTGTATCGGATACGGAAACGTATCGTGAGTCTCATGTCCACGTACCTCTACGAGCTGGGGCGCCGCTCGTTCGTCCACCACACGCGCGTCCTGCTCGCGTGGATCCTCGTGGTGATGATCGGCGCCGGCGCCGCCCTCTCCCTCGGCGACGGCACGCGGGACGAGTTCGACATCCCCGGTTCGGAGGCCAACGACGCCTTCGCCGACCTCGGGCGCACCTTCCCCGAGCTGGCCGGCCTGTCCGCCTACGTTGTGGTGGTGGCGCCCGACGGCACCTCCATCGACTCCGAGAAGTCACGTGCCCTCGTGGAGCGGACCGTCTCCGACCTCGAGCGCGTGGACGGCGTCACCGACGTGACCTCGCCGTACGACGAGATGGCCCGCGACGCCTCGATCTCGAAGGACGACCGCGCGGCCCAGGTGCAGGTCCAGCTGTCGGGCGGCTTCGAGAACGTGACCGAGAAGCTGAAGTCGGACCTGCAGGACACCGGCTCGAGCCTGGAGGACGCCGGCTACACCGTGGCCTTCGGCGGTGACGCCTTCTCCAACACCGGGCCCAAGCTCTCGATCATCGAGATCATCGGCGTCGTCGTCGCGCTCTTCGTGCTGTACCGGATGTTCCGGTCGTGGCGCGCGGCGTTCCTGCCGATCATCACCGCCCTCGTGGGCGTGGTCGTGTCGATGGAGCTCATCTGGACGGCCACGGGCTTCCTGTCGGTCTCGTCGACCGCTCCCCTGCTGGCGCTCATGATCGGGCTCGCCGTCGGCATCGACTACGCGCTGTTCATCCTGTCGCGGCACCGCGAGCTGATGAGCGAGGGCGTCCCGGCCGAGGAGGCCGCCGCCCGGTCCGTCGCCACCGCCGGCTCGGCCGTGGTCTTCGCCGGCGTGACGGTCATGATCGCGCTCGTGGGCCTGGCCGTGGCCCGCATCCCGTTCCTCACCGTCATGGGAATCGGAGGTGCGCTCGCCGTGGCCGTCGCGGTCGCCGTGGCGCTGACCCTGCTTCCCGCACTGCTCGGCCGCGCCGGTGACCGGCTCAAGGCGAAGGAGGGCGAGCGTCCTCCGGGCGGGTTCTCCCGACGCTGGGTCCTGCTCACCACGAAGTTCCCGGCCGTCGCCATGGTGCTCGTGGTCGGCATCCTGGCCATCGCCACCCTGCCCGTGAAGGACCTGCAGCTGGCTCTGCCCGACAACGGCACCGAGCCGGTCGGCACGCCGCAGCGCGACTCCTACGACCTGGTCGACGAGTACTTCGGGCCCGGGTACAACGGGCCGCTGCTCGTGACGCTCGACGTCATCACCTCGCGCGACCCGCTCGGCGTCGTGGCCGACGTCGAGAAGGACCTGCGCGCCACGCCGGGCGTCGAGCAGATCGGCCTGGCCACGCCCAACCGGACCGCCGACACCGCCGTCGTGCAGGTGATCCCGTCGACCGGACCGGCCGACGCCGCCACGGCGGACCTCGTGGACCGCATCCGCGCCGAGGCGCCGGGCTGGGAGAAGGAGCACGGCGTCGACGTCGCCGTCACCGGTCTCACCGCCGTCGGCATCGACGTCTCCGAGCGGCTGCAGGGTGCGCTGCTGCCCTTCGGCGTCCTCGTGGTGGGCCTGTCGGTGCTGCTCCTCATGGTGGTGTTCCGCTCGGTCCTCGTGCCGGTCAAGGCGACCCTGGGCTTCGTCCTGTCCACCGGTGCCGCGTTCGGGGCCGTGGTCGCGGTGTTCCAGTGGGGCTGGTTCGCCGACCTGGTTCACCTCGACCAGACGGGTCCGCTCATCTCCTTCCTGCCGATCCTGCTGATGGCGGTGCTGTTCGGCCTGTCCATGGACTACGAGGTCTTCCTCATGTCGCGGATGAAGGAGGAGTACGTGCGCACCGGCGACGCCGACCGGGCCATCATCGACGGCTTCGTCGGCAGCTCGCGGGTGGTCACCGCCGCGGCGGTGATCATGCTGGCCGTGTTCGCCGCGTTCGTGCCCGAGGGCGACGTGAACATCAAGCCGATCGCGTTCGCGCTGGCCATCGGCGTGTTCGCCGACGCCTTCCTGGTGCGCATGCTCTTCGCCCCGGCGGTCATGCGCTACGCCGGCGACCGGGCATGGTGGATGCCCGCGCGGCTCGCGAAGGTCCTCCCCCACGTCGACGTCGAGGGCGAGGCGCTGCACCGCAGGGTCGAGCTGGAGTCCTGGCCACGTCGCGACTCCACCGCGGCCGTCTCCGCTGCCGGGCTGACGCTCCAGACGCAGGAGGGATTCGTCTACAACGACGTCACCCTCGAGGTGCCGGCCGGCGACTGGCTGGTCGTGCACGGCCCCAGCGGCAGCGGCAAGACGGCCCTGCTGCTCACGATCGCGGGCCGCATGGCCTTCGACGAGGGCCGGCTGCGCGTCGCCGGGCACCTGCTCCCGCAGGAGTCGCCGGCCGTCCGCGAGGCGGTGGCCCTCGCCGAGTTCCGCGACGTGAACGACCTCGACCCCAACCTGACCGTCGACCAGCACATCGCCGAGCGGCTCTCCATCCGCACCTTCGGGCTGTGGGTGTCGAGGTCGAAGGTGACGCCCGTGCGGAACTCGATGAACCGCGCACTGGAGGCCGCCCATGACGAGGCGGGCCTGTCCTTCCACGAGGTCGCCGGCACCACCTTGGTCTCCGAGCTGACCCGACTGGAGCGCAAGACGCTCGGCGTCGCACTGGCCCTGCTGTCCGACCCGCAGGTCCTGGTCGTCGACGATGCCGACGACCTGCGCGCCACCGAGCACATCGACCTGCTGTGGTCGACGCTCGCCCACCTCCTGGAGGACCGGTCGACCGCGCTCGTCGCGGGCGTCCAGGCCGCGTCCTCCGCCCCGGCCCAGTCGACACCCTCGCCCCGGCTCCACCTGCTGGAGCTCGACACCCGTCGCACCCTCGATGAGCTGATGATCTGATGTTCCCCTCCCCGTCCCTGCCCTGGTTCGAGCTCGCGCGGTTCCGCCGAAGCCGGATCACTCGTGCCGCCGTGCTCGCCGTGGCGATCGTGCCGCTGTTCTACGGCGCCCTCTACATCTGGGCCAACCTCGACCCCACCGGACGGCTCGACAACGTCCAGGCCGCCGTGGTCAACGAGGACGAGATGATCGAGGTGGCCGGCCAGGACGGGGAGAAGCAGCCCGTCGCCGTCGGCCGCGAGCTGGCCGCGAACCTCATCGGCGACGACTCGAGGAACAACTACGACTGGCTGCTCACCGACGCGGCCGACGCCCGCGCCGGGCTGGCGGACGGCACCTACAAGGCCGTGCTGACTATCCCCAAGGACCTCTCGAAGGCGGCCACGTCGACGAGCGGCGACCCGTCCGCGGCCGTGCAGGGTCGGCTCGACCTCAAGACCAACGACGCCGTGAACTTCGTCAACGGCCAGATCGCCGACCGCATCCTCGACGCCGCCAAGTCCTCGCTCAACGCCCAGGTCACCGAGACGTACCTCGGCAACCTCTACCTCGGGTTCACCGACATCAAGGCGTCCCTCGAGGAGGCGGCCGACGGCGCCGGGCAGCTGGCCGACGGTGCCGGAGAGCTGGGCGACGGCGCGAACCAGCTCAGCGACGGCACGGCGCAGCTGGCCGACGGGGCCACGACGCTCGCCGACGGCACGCGTCGGCTCGCCACCGGGGCGAACCAGCTGGACGACGGCGTCGGACAGCTGGCGGGCGGTCTCGGACAGCTCGAGGACCGCACGGCTCCCCTGCCCGGGCAGACCGAGCAGCTCGCTGACGGTGCCGAGCAGGTGGCCACCGGCGTCGCCGGTTTCGACCGGATCGTGCAGCAGGTCGTGGGGGCCATCACCGGCAGCACCGACGAGATCGACGAGCGCCTCGGGACGCTGGAGCAGAGCCTGCGTGACGCTGCCACCGCGTGTCGCGAGAGCGGCGCACCCGCCGCGCAGTGCGCGGACCTCGACGCGGCGGCCGACTCCGCCGCCACGGCTCGCACCCAGATCGACGGGCTCGTCGGGCAGGCGGGAACGATCGGCGAGCAGTCGGCCGCACTCAACGAGGGCGCCCGACGGGTGGCCGACGGCAACCGCGAGCTCGCCGACAACGTGCCGGCCCTCGTCGGGGCGATCGGCGACGCCGCCGACGGCGCCGACCGCCTTCGCTCCGGCACCTCCCAGCTGGCCGACGGTGCCGACGACGCCGCCACCGGTGCCGACCGCCTGGCCGACGGAGCCGGCCAGCTCACCGACGGGGCGAACCAGCTGGCCGACGGCGCGGGCGCGTTGCGCGACGGCGCACTGGAGCTGCAGTCGGGGCTCAGCGACGGCAGCGAGCAGGTTCCGGACTACACCGAGGACGAGCGCGACCAGCTGGCCAAGACGGCGGCCACGCCGGTGACCGACGCCGCCGACCGGCTGAACAAGGTCTCCTCCTACGGCGAGGGACTCGCGCCCTACTTCATGGCCCTGGCGCTGTGGGTCGGTGCGATGTCGATCTACCTGCTCCTGCGGCCGCTCTCGGCGCGCGCCGTCGCCTCGGCCGCCGGCAGCGTGCGCACGGCCCTGGCCGGGTTCGTCCCGGGTGCCGCGCTGTCACTCGTGCAGGCGGTGCTACTGGTGGGCGTGCTGCTGGGGGTCGTCGGCGTCGGGGCCTCGCAGCCGTGGCTGCTTCTCGGTCTCGCCGTGCTCACCGGGCTGGTCTTCACGGCCATCAACCAGACGTTCATCGCCTGGTTCGGCGGGGCTGGACGCTTCCTCGCGATCGTCTTCGTCTGCCTGCAGCTGACGGCCGCCGGCGGTACGTACCCGATCGAGACGTCACCGTCGTTCTTCGGGTTCCTGCACTCGCTGCTGCCGATGACCTACGCGGTCCACGGGTTCCGGGCGGCCACCGCCGGCGGCACGGAGGGCGTCGCGTTCGACGCGTTCGTCCTCGTCGTCTTCGCGCTGCTGGCCCTGGGCGCCACGGCGTTGGCGGCCAAGCGGCGCCAGCGGGTCTCGATCACGCGGCTGCACCCGACCCTGCAGGTCTGACCCAGCCGCCACGCACGGAGACCTCAGCCGTGCACGGGTTGCTACCCGTGCACGGCTGAGGTCGTCGTGCGTCGTGGGAGATTTCCAGGTCGACCTGGGAATCTCGGTGCAGGAGCGCCGGGAAGGGTCAGCGGGCGCAGGCGGGAGCGTCGGCGACCGGAAGCGGGGCCGGGACCCCGACGGCGGGCATGCCGAGGGAGACGGCGGGGCGCACCTCGGTGCGACCCTGGCGGGCCTCCCACGCGTCGCCCGCGCGGGTGCGCCGGTACGAGACCGGCTCGGCGTCGCTGACGAGGTGGTGCGGGGCGGCGTGCGTGACCGTGACCTCGACCAAGTCGCCGGGACGCACGTCGTGGTCGCCGGGGACGAAGTGCACGAGGCGGTTGTCGCGCGCGCGGCCGGTCAGGCGCTTGGTCTCGTGGTCCTTGCGGCCGCCGGCGGCGCTGTGGTCGGAGACGAGCAGCTCGACGGTCCGACCCTCGAGCCGCTGGTTCTCCACCCACGACGACTCCTCGACGAGGGCCGCCAGGCGCATGTACCGCTCCTGCACGACCTCCTTCGGCAGCTGGTCGGGCAGCGTCGCCGCCGGGGTGCCGGGGCGCTGGGAGTACTGGAACGTGAAGGCGCTGGAGAACCGGGCCTTGCGGACGACGTCGAGCGTGTGCTGGAAGTCCTCCTCCGTCTCGCCGGGGAAGCCGACGATGATGTCGGTCGTGATCGCGGCCTCGGGCATCGCCTCACGGACCCGGTCGAGGATGCCGAGGTACTTCTCCTGGCGGTAGGAGCGACGCATCGCCTTGAGGACGCGGTCGGAGCCGGACTGCAACGGCATGTGCAGCTGCGGCATGACGTTCGGCGTCTCGGCCATGGCGGCGATGACGTCGTCGGTGAAGTCCTTCGGGTGCGGGCTGGTGAACCGCACGCGCTCGAGACCCTCGATCTCGCCGCACGCGCGCAGCAGCTTGGCGAACGCCTGACGGTCGCCGAACTCGACGCCGTAGGCGTTGACGTTCTGGCCGAGCAGCGTCACCTCGACCACGCCGTCGTCGACCAGCGCCTGCACCTCGGCGAGGATGTCGCCGGGCCGACGGTCCTTCTCTTTGCCGCGCAGGGCGGGGACGATGCAGAACGTGCACGTGTTGTTGCAGCCGACGCTGATCGAGACCCAGGCGGCGAACACGGAGTCGCGCTTGGTCGGCAGCGTGGACGGGAAGACCTCGAGCGACTCGAGGATCTCGACCTGCGACTCCTCCTGCACGCGGGCGCGCTCGAGCAGTACTGGGAGCGACCCGATGTTGTGGGTGCCGAACACGACGTCGACCCACGGCGCCTTGTCGGTGATGGTGGTGCGGTCCTTCTGCGCCAGGCAGCCTCCGACCGCCACCTGCATGCCGGGGTTCTTGGCCTTGAGGCTCGCGGCGTGCCCGAGGTTCCCGTAGAGCTTGTTGTCGGCGTTCTCGCGCACGGCGCAGGTGTTGAAGACCAGGAGGTCCGGGATGCCCGCACCGTCACCGGCCTTCTCGTAGCCCGCGGTCTCCAGCAGGCCCGACAGCCGCTCGCTGTCGTGCACGTTCATCTGGCACCCATAGGTGCGCACCTCGTAGGTCTTCGCCCCTGGCGACGTCGCTGCAGTCATGACCGCACGAGTCTACGCGGCGATCCCGCCACCACCGGCTACGGCCACAGGCCGCCACGGTACCGGTCGTCACACGGCCGGGGCGGTGATCTCCAGGGCGATGCCGTCGGGGTCGCGGAACTCCAGGATCAGCTGACCGCCGAGGTCCTTGACGTCCTCGTGGTCGATGCCGAGGTCGTCGAGCACCGCGACGGCGTCGTCCAGGGCCGAACGATCGGCCACCGCGAAGCAGAGGTGGTCCAGCCCCGTCCGGTCCTCGTCGAAGGAGTCGTGGCCGGGAGCCACAGGGCGCAGGCCGAGGAGGCCGCCGGGGAACTGGTAGATCACGCCGCCGAAGAGGAACGCCAGCTGCTCGCGGGTCTCCTCGTCCGGGTTCTCCGGCAGCTCGAACGCCACGTCGAAGCCGAAGACGGAGTCGTAGAAGCGACGCGAGGCATCGATGTCGCGGACGGTCAGACGGACGTGGGCGTAGTCGGTGGCGGCGATCGGCACGGGGACTCCTCGGGTGCGGTGGGTGTGCCTCCACACTCACACGACCCCGGCTCGCCTGCAGGCCGGGTCGACCTGCTCAGAGGTCGGCGAGCATCTGGCGCATCCGGTCGATCTCGGCGGTCTGGTCGGCGGCGATGCTGGTGGCCAGCTCGTTGACCTGCAGGTCCGCACCCTGGCGGACGACGTCGCCGACCATCTCGATCGCGCCCTGGTGGTGCATGATCATCAGCTCGAGGAACTGCCGGTCGAACTGCGCACCCTCCGCCTTCGCGAGGGCGGCCATCTGGGCCTCGCTGGCCATGCCGGCCATCTCGTGCACGTCGCCCCCGTGCGACCCGTGGCCGCCGTGGCGGCCCATCGGGATGTTGCCGCCCTCGATCTGCTCCTTGGTGGGAGCGTCGAGACCCTGGTCGGTCAGCCAGCCCGCCATGTAGACGATCTCGGGACGTTGGGCGCCGTCGATGCGGTCGGCCATCGTGCGCACCGCCTTGCTGCCGCCGGCCTTCGGGGCGAGCTGCGCCATCTCGAGCGCCTGGGCGTGGTGCGGGATCATCATCTGCACGAACTCGATGTCGGCGTCGTTGGCCCGGGCACGCTCGATCTCCGGTGCCTCGTCGAGCTCCTCGGAGTCCTCTCCCGGCATGCCGGGCTGGATGATCGTGCCGTCGACCTTCCGCGACGGATCGTCCCCGGAGCACCCGGTTGCGAGCACGGCCACGGCGACGAGAACGGCGGCTGCTCCGCGGCCGAACGTGGGACTCGGACGACGCATACGTGGTTCCTTCCCCCGAAGTGTCGCCGTCGCGGGAACGTCACGGACGAGTCCGCGCGTCGCCCTTGTCGTCATGACGGCTTTCAGCGAGGATAGCCACACTTCGGGGGAAGGACACACCTATGCGTATCTCGCGCAGACGGGCCACCACGGCCCTGCTCGGAGCCGCCGCCACCGGCGCGCTCACCGCGGCACTGCTCTCACCCATGGCCGCCACGGCCGAGGTGCAGGCCCGCGACACCACGTCCGACGAGTGCGACGGCGAGGTCGTGCTGTCCGAGGCGGACCGCCTGGCCGGCAACTGCCTTCCGGGCAACGACACCGCTCGGATGAACGCCAGCGGCGCCGACCTCGCACCCGGCGAGGAGGCGAGCAGCACGAACGTCGAGCGCATCGCCACCATCGCCAAGCAGGGCGCGTTCGCCTCCGAGGACGCCCTCAACAGCGACCTCGCGTTCCAGGGCAAGTACGCCTTCGCGGGCAACTACAACGGCTTCATGGTCTACGACATCTCGAAGCCCGCGAAGCCCAAGGTCGTCACGCAGGTCGTGTGCGCGGGTTCGCAGAACGACATCTCCGTGTACGACGACGTGCTGATCCTCAGCACCGACTCCTCGCGCAGCGACGCCTCGTGCCAGAGCACCGCGCAGTCGGCCACCATCAAGGACTCGTGGGAGGGCGTCAAGGTCTTCGACATCTCCGACCCGCGCAGGCCGAAGTACGTGTCGGCCGTCGAGACACCCTGCGGCTCGCACACCCACACCCTGGCCCCCGGCAACCGCAAGCCGGGCAAGGGGAAGGGCGGCAAGCCCGGCAAGGGCTCGAAGAACGACCTCTACGTCTACGTCTCGTCGTACGCGCCCGACGCCGCGTTCCCGGACTGCCAGCCTCCGCTGGACTCCATCAGCATCGTCAAGGTGCCGCTGAAGAAGCCCTCGGCGGCGGCGATGATCGCCCAGCCCGTGCTGTTCCCCGGCGGGGGCAACCCGGCCGGCGGCTACTCGCGCGAGACCAGCGGCTGCCACGACCTCACGGCCTACCCGAGCAAGGACATCATGGCCGGCGCCTGCATGGGCGACGGCATCCTGCTCGACATCCGTGACCGTGAGAAGCCGAAGGTCACCGAGAACGTGCGCGACACCGAGAACTTCGCGTTCTGGCACTCCGCCACGTTCAACAACGACGGCACCAAGGTCGTCTTCACCGACGAGCTCGGCGGCGGCGGCGCGCCCACCTGCAACCCGACCGTGGGCGACACCAAGGGAGCGAACGGGATCTACGACATCACCCGCAAGGGCGCCCTGGAGTTCAAGAGCTACTACAAGATCCCCCGCACCCAGGCGAACACCGAGAACTGCGTGGCCCACAACGGCTCGCTCGTCCCGGTGAAGGGCAAGGACATCATGGTCCAGGCCTGGTACCAGGGTGGCTGGTCGATGTTCGACTTCACCGACTCCGCCAACCCCAAGGAGATCGCCTGGCACGACCGCGGCCCCAACGACGCCCAGCGACTCGTGGTCGGCGGCCCCTGGTCGACGTACTACTACAACGGCTACGTCTACTCCAACGAGATCCAGCGCGGCTTCGACGTGTTCAAGGTCGACGACCGTCGGATCAAGGGCGCCGAGCGGGTCCGCTTCGACGAGCTGAACCCGCAGAGCCAGCCGCGCTACCGCGAGTAGGGCTCGACCGCACGACCGCGAGCCGGCACTCCCACCCTCGCGGTAACGAGGCGTCGGCCGTCGATGCAACTCCCTGCGTCGGCGGCCGACGTGTGTCGCCCTGCGCGTGTCCCGGGCGTGTGTCCGCGGCGTTGCCGCGTCCTCGACGCAGGTGACGATTCGGTTGCGGACTTGCAAGGACGACCGAGGACGCCGATAGGTTGTCCCGCATGGCTGACACACCCATGGTGGCCATGCACGGGGTCCAGAAGCACTTCGGCTCCTTGCATGTGCTGCAGGACATCGAGCTGGACGTCGCCCGGGGCGAGGTCGTCGTCGTGATCGGACCGTCGGGCTCGGGCAAGTCGACGCTGTGCCGCACGATCAACCGCCTCGAGACGATCGACGAGGGCCAGATCCACGTGGACGGCCGGCCGCTCCCCGCCGAGGGCAAGGCCCTCGCGCAGCTCCGCGCCGACGTCGGCATGGTCTTCCAGTCGTTCAACCTCTTCGCGCACAAGACCGTGCTCGAGAACGTGACGCTCGGCCCGATCAAGGTCCGCGGCCAGGCCAAGGCCGACGCCGAGAAGCGCGCCATGGAGCTGCTCGAGCGGGTCGGTGTCGAGTCGCAGGCCAGCAAGCTCCCCGCCCAGCTCTCCGGCGGCCAGCAGCAGCGGGTGGCCATCGCACGCTCGCTCGCGATGGAGCCCAAGGTCATGCTCTTCGACGAGCCGACGTCGGCGCTCGACCCGGAGATGATCAAGGAGGTCCTCGACACCATGATCGACCTCGCCAAGGGCGGCATGACGATGATCGTCGTCACCCACGAGATGGGCTTCGCTCGCACCGCCGCCGATCGCGTCGTCTTCATGGCCGACGGACGCATCGTCGAGCAGAACACCCCCCACGAGTTCTTCAACGCTCCGTCGTCGGACCGCGCGAAGGACTTCCTGGGCAAGATCCTCAACCACTGATCCACCTGTTCGAACCCAACCAACCGATCGAGGGGAAGCTCCCATGAAGGTGCGCAGCATGAAGCTCGCGGCAGTCGCCGCAGCGGTCGTCCTGGCCGCCTCGGCCTGCGGCAACGCAGGCGAGGACGACGGCACGGCGGCGTCCGGCAACGAGTACGAGGTCGTCGACAACCCCGAGTTCCCCGAGGGCTCGCGGATGGCCGAGATCGCGGACGACGGGTCGATCAAGATCGGCGTGAAGTTCGACCAGCCCGGCATCGGCTTCAAGGGCGCCGGTCAGGAGAACCCGACCGGCATCGACCCGGAGGTCGGCAAGATCATCGCCGGCCAGCTCGGTCTCAGTCCCGACGACATCGAGTGGGTCGAGACCATCTCCGACAACCGCGAGCCGTTCCTGCAGAACGGCACGGTCGACCTGGTCATCGCGTCCTACTCCATCACCGATGAGCGCCGCCAGATCGTCGGCCAGGCCGGCCCGTACTACGTCACCGGCCAGAGCCTGCTCGTCGCCAAGGACGACGACTCGATCAACGGCCCCGACGACCTGGACGGCAAGAAGGTCTGCTCGGTGAAGGGCTCGACCTCGATCAAGACGGTCGAGGAGGAGTACGGCGCCCAGCCTGCCGGCTTCGACACCTACTCCGAGTGCGTCGACCAGCTGCTGAACGGGTCGGTCGACGCCGTCACCACCGACGGCGCGATCCTGCTCGGCTACGCCGCCGAGAACCCCGACCGGCTCAAGGTCGTCGGCGAGCCGTTCTCCGAGGAGCGCTACGGCATCGGCTACAGCCCCGACGCCCCGGAGATGTGCCAGTTCCTGGACGACTCCCTCGAGAAGGCGTTCAGCGACGGTGACTTCGAGAAGGCCTTCGACGCGACGCTGGGCAAGTCGGGCAACGACGTGCCCTCCCCGCCCGAGCTGGACGCCTGCGACGCCTGACCCGACCCGCGGGGGGGGGGGGGGGGGGGGGGGGGGGGGGGGGGGGGGGGGGGGGGGGGGGG
>NZ_JANLGG010000019.1:58241-83129 GCF_024655735.1 Aeromicrobium sp. 50.2.37 | reverse complement strand
GGTGCCGCGGCCCTCGCCCGGGCCCGCCGTCGACCGACCGCCGCCCGTGGGCGCTGACGGACCGCCGCCCGAGACGCCGGCCTGGCCGTTCTGGTACGTCAGGGCGGTCGGTGCCGGGTCGGTGCCGGTGTGGTCCGCCGTGCTGCAGTCCGGCCGGCACGCCGACGGGACGCGTCTGGACCTGCCGGAGGACGAGGCGCGCGCCGAGATCCAGGGCGAGCCCCTCGCCGTCATGGCGAAGCACGGTCCCGAGGGCGTGGTCACGACCCTCGAGGTGACGGAGGAGGCCGCACCGAAGGCGCCCCCACTGTGGTTCGCCGAGCTCCGTGAGCCGAGCAGCGAACCGCCCGCCACGGTGCTCCTCGCCTTCACCGGCCACGGCGTCGCGCCGGGCACCCTGCTCGATCGGCAGGCGCTGCGCCAGGTCGACGTGTCGAGCGAGGACCAGCTCGGGGCCTACCGGTGGATCCCGTCGTCCGGCTTCGTCGACCAGATCTACGTGACGCCCTCGTGGCGACGACGCAGCATCGGCACGGCGCTCATCGCCGCCGCGTCGGGGCTGGTGCTCGCACGTCAGTGGCCGCGCATGTGGAGCGACGGCCAGCGGACGGCCGAGGGTGACCGGATGCGCGACGCCTCGCGCTGGACGGATCGCACCGACGAGCTCACCCACCTGATGCCCCCGATGACACCTTTCGACGAGCGCTGACGGCTGCCGGCTGCCGCGGTCGGGGGTCGGGGTCGGGGATCGCGGTCGGGCCGATTCCGGCACGACGGAGCACCCCGGCCCCCTAGGCTGAGGGGTCCGTTCCGTTCGATCGTCTCGGGGTCCGCCATGGCGTCCACCTGCTCCTGCCACTGCGCCACGCGCTCGTCACGGCGCCCCTCGGCGGCGCTCGTCGTGGCCACGCTCGCGCTCTTCCTGTCCCTCGGCGGGACCTCGTACGCGGCGGTGAAGGCCGGCAGCGTCGGCACCAAGCAGCTCGCCACGAACTCCGTGACCGCGTCGAAGATCCGCACCAACGCCGTGGGCAGCTCCGAGCTGGTCACGGGCTCGGTCGGCGCGTCGGAGATCGTCGCCGGCGCGGTGCGGGCGAGCGAGCTCGGCACCCGTTCCGTCACCGATGCGAAGATCGCCCTCGACGCCGTCACCTCCCAGGTCATCCTCGACGGCAGCATCGGGGGCCAGGACATCGCCGAGGGCAGCCTCGGCACCCAGCAGGTCGCCGACGGAAGCCTCGGCACGCAGGACCTCGCGGCCGACGTCGTGGCCCGCCTGCTCCGCGCACCCTCGTTCGTCGACGCCGGCGGAGCGGCGACCGACCAGGTCCTGTCGACGAGCCTCGTGCTGGAGGAGTCGACCGAGATGCGGGGCCACAGCGTGGCCACGGCCGACGCCGGCACGGTGCTCGTGCAGGGGTTCGCCGACGTCGGCTCCGGCGCGGGAGCAGACGTGACCTGCAGCCTCGCGAGGACGCGCGGAGGCGTCGTCACAGCCCTCGGCTCCGGTGTCGTGACGGTTCCCGCTGCCGGCCGGTCGGTCGTTCCGGTCCAGGCGGTGGCTGCGCTGGCGAAGGACGACGCGGTCTCGCTGCGGTGCCGGGCCTCGGGCGCGGCAACGGCAGGGCCCGCCTCGACCCTCGCCCTGCTGCGCGTCGGCGCCTGAGCTCCCGAACGGCTAGAGGACGAGCCGCAGCCGCCGCGACGACCGGCCGACCGTGAGCCGCTGGCCGAAGGACAGGGTCACGGCGTCGGCCTCGATGCCGTCACCGAAGCACACCAGCGCGTCCGACTCGACCGTGACGACGAGCGATCCCTCGGCCTCGAGGACCCCCTCGGTGACCGAGACCCCCGTGGCCGGCGACGGCCACGCCTCCCGCACGAACCAGCACAGCCTGGCGTCGGTCGCCGACGGCAGGTCGAGCGGGCTGCGGCGCTCCACCCAGGCCGAGCGGAGCCAGCCGGTGGCCCCCGTGCCGGTGCCGACGAGGATGCCCGACGACGACTGCCGCTCCACCTGCTCGCCGCACTGCAGCACGTAGCGGGCCGACTGGTGGCCGACGTGCCCCACGAACACCTCGTTCAGGGCCGAGAGCACCTGTCCGTCGTCGGTCCGGGCCTGGACCATCGTGCGCTCCTGGACCTCGCGCTCCGCCCGCGCCAGACCTGCGAGCACGGTCACGACGTCCTCGGGCCGGTGGGGGACGAGCACACCCGGGTTCCAGGCGGGCTCGGGGTTGACGCCCACGACGGGCTGCCCGTCGAGGTACTTGGCCGCGTTCGCCACGAGCCCGTCCTGGCCCACGGCGACCACCACGTCCTCGGGGCCGAAGACGAACCGGTCGAGCTCGCCGCGTTCGACCTCCGCACGCCGCCAGTGCAGCGGGATGGCCGCCGACACCGCCGCGCGCGCCCGGGCAAGGGCCTCGTGGCGATGCTCGACCTCGACGATGTCGCGGTCGCGCGAGGCCAGGAAGAAGGCCGCCTGCTCACGCGTGGCGTGGCGCGCGACCAGCTCGTCGAGCTCGGACCGTCGGTGGACGACGACGGCCCTGGGCCGCAGCGTCACGCCGAACCGGACTCCTCGGCCACCGGCCGGTCCTCGCCGAGCCGCTCCAGCAGCGGCGCGAGCAGCTCGGGCGTGACGGTCAGGTGGGTGAGCGGCGGCAGGTTGGCCGCGAGCTCGCGGGCGGCGATCGCGAGGATCCGACCCTGGTCGATCTGCGCGTACGAGGCGAAGGCGGCGGACTCCGCCTCGGCCCGCGCCTCGCCCACCGTGCGCTCCTGGTCGGCCTCCGCACGGGCGAGGACGCCCTGGCGCTCGGCCTGGGCGGCCGCCGTGATCCGGTCGGACTCGGCCTGCTCGGTGGCACGCCTGCGCTCGTTCTGCCCACGCTGCGCCACGAGCTCCTCCTCGCGCCGCGCCAGCTCGATCTGGTTGGTCAGCTCGTTCTCGGCGATCGCACGCTCCTTCTCCACCGCCATGGCACGCCGCTCGAAGGTGGCGCGGTCGGCCTGCTGCTGCACCGCCTCGCGGGTGGGCGTCTGGAGGGCACGCTCGAGGTCGGCCTCCGCACGGATGGCGACGACGCGGACGTCGGTGACCGCCAGGCCCCGCTCGACCAGGCGCTGGTCGCCGGCCAGCTCGTCGGCCACGCGCTGGCGCACCGGGGTGATGCCGTGCGAGAGCGCGTCGGTCAGCGAGGTGCTCGCGAGGTGGTCCAGTGCCGGCTGCTGCGCCAGCTCGGTGAGCAGACCTCCCAGACGCTCGAGCGGGCGGGCGTTCCAGGCACCGGTGCGCGGGTCGATGCCGAAGTCGATGCGGGTGGCGGCCACGGCCGGGTCGACCACGCGGTAGGTCACCGTCGCCTGGACCGACACGACCTGGAAGTCGCTGGTCCGGGCGGTGAACTGCAGGGCCTGCTCGCGGTCGTCGAGCGGCACCTCGGCGAGCGCGGCGGTGCTCGGACGGAACCAGAAGGAGATGCCGGCTCCGGACTTCGTCGGCCGTCCCCCGCTCAGCTTGAGCACGAACGACGTCGGGTCCGACCTCAGGTGGTTCAGGAACGGACGTCGGGTGATGTCGGCCATGGGTGCCCCTCGCTGTCGGCTCGACTCGGCCCGCCCAGTCTGCCGCACCCGGTCCTGGGCGATGCTCCCGGTTCAGAGAGGGCGCAGGCCCGTGACCTGCCAGGACCCGGAGTCGGACTTCCGCGCCGTGACGGCGAGCTGCGCTGCCGACACGTTCGCCTGGTCCTCGCCGGCCCGGCGGCTCGACTGGTCCACGTAGACGAGCAGGCTCGCCCGGTCCCCCTCGAGCTCGGTGACGCCGGCGGCGCTGACCTTGGCGGTGAGCACCAGCTTCTGGCCCGGCGCCTGCTTCTGCAGGGCGGCGAAGAGCGTCTCGTACTCGCTGCGCGCCTTGCCCGCGAGCAGGGCCTTCGCCGACTCCTCCGTCGGCGTCGGGTCGGCGTGGTCGTAGGTCAGCACGCGCTCGAGCGCGACCGCCACCTGCGACTGGACCTCCGCCGTGGCCTTCTCGTCGACGAGGGCGGCGTTGTCCCCCGCCGGGCCCGACGTCAGGTCGACGTACTGCCACCACCCGACAGCGCCCGCGACGAGCGCGAGGACGGCCACGACGACCACGGCGATGCGCTGGACGTTCCCCTGCGCGCCCCTCATGAGAGGTCCACCGCGAGCTGCTGGAGGTCGCTCACCTTCCACGTGCCGCCGGAGCGTTGCAGCGTGGCGGTGAAGCGGTTGCGCTTGACCACCGGCTCGGCGTCGGCGTCCTCCCCGTCGCGCACGGTGGTCTCGACCGACGCGATGACCTCGGCCGTGGCGCCGTCGACGTCGAGCACCGCTGCCTCCACCACGCGACCCTTCGAGATCTTGCGCTGGTCGGCGAGCAGCTCGCGGTCCTTGGCGTCGAGGCCGGCGAACTGGTCGTGGAGCGTGCCGGTGGTGACGGCCTTCCAGCCGTCGAGGCCGCCCTCGACGTCGCGGTAGTCGAGGCTGTTGAGGGTGGCGACGTCGCTGGTGGCGGCGATGAGCACGGCGTCCCGCGTGCGCGCCAGCTGCAGGTCCTCGCTGTGCGCAGCGGTCCACCAGGCCACCGAGCCACTCACGGCGACGACGAGGCCGAGCGCCAGCAGCACCCAGCCCGGGACCCACGGCTCCCGCTTCTGCGCACCCGGTGCCGGCGGGCCGACCTCGGCCGGCGGCACGGCGTCGTCCGTCATCGACTGCTCCCCCACGTCGTCACGCTCGGCGAGCGCGTCCTTCGTGCTCATCGTGCACCACCCATCAGGTCGGACAGCGAGTCGGCCATGCGGACGTCGGCCGTGACGGCCGGACCGTCGGGTGCGGTCGCCACCGACGCCAGGCGTCGGGGCGTGCCCTTCGGTCCGCGGACGTTGGAGGCCTTCGCCGACGAGCGGCACCCGGCCTGCAGGTTGAAGGAGGAGCCGCCCGACGTCTGCGACCCGGGCCGCGGCGTGGTGCCCCCGTAGCCCGTGGTGCACGGCAGCGGCGAGAAGTACGACTGCGAGAGCGCGAGGTTGATCCCCCGCGAGCCGGTGACCGTCCACCCGATGCTGAACGCCTTGGGTGCGGTCACCAGCGCGTCCTGGACGCCCCCGGCGTTGATGCCGAACACCTGCGCGGGGGTCACCAGGTTGGCGAGGACGACGCCGAGCGGACGACCGACCTCCTGGAACAGCACGTCGATCTCGCGAGCCGCGGCAGGCGTGCTGTCGATCAGCCGGCGCAGGTCGCCGTCGGAGGACTCGAGCGTGGAGGCGATGGTGGCGAGGTCCGCGCTGAACGAGCGGATGCTCTGCGACGACGCCTCCTGCGTGCGGAGCACCCGGTCGGAGTTCTCGATGAGGCCCCGCGTGGCGACGAAGTTCCGGTCGGCCGCGGCCTGGAGCTCCTGCGAGCTCTCGAGCAGCGACCCGAAGTCGAGCGCGACGCCCTGGGAGGCGTCGTAGCCCTCGTCGATCACCGACGTGAGCGCCTCCTCGGGCACGGAGGACACGAACTTCTCCCCCGACCGCAGCACGCGGTCGATGCCGGGGGGCTGCGACTCCTCGCCCGCCGACAGCCGGTCGCCGTCGGCGAGGCGGGCGCCACCGGTGGTCCCGCCCTGCAGGTCCACGTACTGCTCGCCGATGGCCGAGCGGTTGACCACCTTCGGCGAGGCGTCCGCCGGGATCCGCGGCGCGTCGCCGTCGATCGACATCGTGATGCGCACGCCCGTCTCGGTGGCCTCGAGGCTGTCGATGCGGCCGACGGGCACGCCCCGGTACGTGACCTGGCCGTTCTCGAAGGAGCCGCCCGCGGACGGCAGGGACGCCGTCACCGTGTAGCCGGCGGAGAACGGGTTGATGCCCACGTACGTGGCCCCGAGGTAGGAGGTGGCGATCAGTCCGAGGACCACGAAGGCCACGATCTGTGCCCGGATGCGTCCGGTCAGCATCACTGCTCACCCTCTCGAGGAGTCGTGGTCGGCTCGGTCGGTCTCGGCAGGGACGTGGGCGGCGGCTCGTCCGGTGTCGGTGCGGTCTCGCTCGGCACCGGGATCGTCGGCGCCGGTGCTCCGGGGGCCGGCGACGAGGTGGGCGGCAGCAGGCTCGGCGGCACCTCGTCGCCCTCCCCCGCCTCACGCTGACGCTCCATGAGCTCCTGCGGGTCGAGGGCCCTGCCGCGGGCACCGCTCGCCGGGTCGTCCGGGTAGTTCGGGTCCTCCACCTGGGACCAGGTGCACCCTGCGGACTCGCACCCCGCGGGCAGCGTGCGGAAGTTGGTCTCGATGAACGCGTTCACGTAGTCGCCCTTGATGGCACCCATGACCGAGTCCGGGAACGGGTACGTCAGCAGGATCTCCAGCGACTCCGGCAGGTCACGGCCGGCGCGCGAGAGGTTCTCCAGGATCGGGTCCAACGCCTTCAGGTCGGCGACGATGTCGTCCTGGGAGGCGTCCAGCGTCTTGACCGTCACCGTCGAGAGCCGGTCGAGGGCCGACAGCATGGCCACGAGGTCCTCGCGCTGGTCGACCAGCACCTGCATGCCGGGCGACAGTCCCTCGAGGGCCGAGACGATCTTGTCCTGGTCGGCCTCGAGGTTCTCCGACAACCGCGCGAGCCCGTCGATGGCCGCGGTGATCGACTCCTTGCGGTCGTCGAGCGTGGTGACGAAGGTGTCCATCTGACGGAGGAACCCCCTGATCTCCTCCGGCCGCCCCGTCGACACCTCCTGCAGCTCGCGCGAGATCTCCTGGAACTGGCCGATGCCACCGCCGTTGAGGACCATCGACAGCGAGCCGAGCACCTGCTCCACCTCGGCGGCCTGGGACGTCTCGGCCAGACCGAGCCGGGTTCCGTCCTCGATCGGCCGACCGGCCTGCGGCGTCTGTGGCCGGACCAGGGCGACGTACTTCTCGCCCAGCAGCGACGTCTGCTGGAGCCGCGCGACCGTGCCGGCCGGCAGCTGCGCGTCGCCGTTGACGAGCAGCGTGACCCGGGCGCTGCGACCGTCGGGGTTGAGCCGGATGCGGTCGACCCGACCGACCGCCACGTCGTCGACCTTGACGCTGGACTGCGGCACGAGGTCGAGCACGTCGTCGAAGTCGGCCGTGATGCGGATCGGGTTCGAGCCGACGTCGGCACCGCCGGGCAGCGGCGTGTCGTACACCCCGCCGCCGAGCACGCCGCAGCCGGACAGCGTGGCGAGGCCGAGCGCCACGACGGCCACCAGCAGGCGCCTCATCGGCCCGCCCCTCATCGATTCGTCTCCGGGAGCAGGGTGGGGGCGTCGCCACCGTCGTTCCAGATCGAGGCCTCGTTGAGGTTGCCGCGACCGGTGAGGGCCTTGAGGTCCGGGTCGTAGGCCCGCAGGAAGTTCTGCAGGACGAGCGGGACCAGCCGGACCGTCTCCTCCAGCGCCTCGCGCTGGTTGACGAGCACCCGGGTCGGACCCTGCAGGTTCTCGACGCTGGTGCGCAGCGCGCCGCGGTTGTCGCGGATGAAGTCGTCGACCAGGGCGAGCGCCTCGCCCAGGTTGTCGATGGCTCCGGCGAGGTCGCCGCTGCTGTCGGCCAGGTAGTCGTTGACCTCGGCGAACTGTCGGTTCACGTCGGCCACGGCGTCGTCGTTCTCCACGAGCATGTCGTTGAACTCCCGGACGTTCGAGATCGTGGCGAAGAGGTCGTCGCTGGAGTCGGCGAGCGTGCCCGAGGCGTCGCCGAAGTCGCCGATGAGCTGGTTGATCTTGACGCCCTGGCCACGCAGGTTGCGGTCCGCGACGTCGAGGAAGCGCGAGAGGGCACCGTCGCGGTTGGCACCGTCGGGGCCCAGCTTCTCGCTCACGTCGGTGAGGCTCGCGTAGAGGTCGTCGATCTCCACGGGCACCGCGGTGCGCTCCATCGGCAGCACGGCCCCGTCCTCCAGCGTCGGGCCGCTCGTGTGCGGCTTGGTCAGCTGGACGAACCGGTCGGAGACGAGGGTGGGAGCGACGATGACGGCCGCGGTGTCGGCGGCCGCGGCCTGACCCGAGTCGAGCCGCATGGTGACGGTGACGCCGGCGGGACCGGGCACCACGCCGGTGACCGTCCCGACGGGCACGCCGAGCATCTGCACGTCGGAGCCGACGTAGAGGCCGACGCTGGACTCGAAGACGGCCTGCACGGTGGTGCGGTCACGGGCTGCGGTCGCCCGCCAGCCGACGACCGCCACGACGGCGAGCGCCGCCACGAGGGCGAGCACGAGGGTGCGGCTTCTCACTGGCCCCCTCCCTTCTTCGGTGCGCAGTCGCGGGCCACGTCGTTGCGCAGCTCGGGACGGCCGGTGGAGTCGAACAGTCCGCAGATGTAGGCGTCGACCCACGGGCCGTTGCCGGTGGCCGAGGCGAGCGTGCGGTAGTACGGGCCGAGGCGCCGCAGGGAGGCCTCGAGCTTGCTCTGGTTGGCCTGGAGGATCTCGGCCACGTCGTCGAGCTTGGCGAGGGCCGGCCGCAGCTGCTCCTCGTTGTCGCGCACCAGGCCGGTGAGCTGGGTGCCCAGCCGCTCCGTGCCGTCGAGCAGCGCCTGCACCGTCTCGCGGCGGGACGCGAGCTCCTCGAGCAGGCTCGAGCCGTCCTGGAGGAGCTTCGCGAACTCGGCGTTGCGGTCCTTGAGCGTGCCGCTGACCTCACGGGTCGACGCCAGCAGAGCGGCGAGCTCGTCGTCGCGCTTGGCCACGACGCGCGAGAGGTCGGTCAGCCCGGCGACGGACTCGCGCACCGACTTCGGCGTGTCCTCGAAGGTGTCGGACAGGACGTCGAGGCTGGTCTCCAGCTGGTCGGTGTCGATCTCGCCGATCGTGTCGGACAGGTCGGAGAACGCCGCGTTGACGTCGTAGGGCGTGCTCGTGCGCTGCAGCGGGATCGGTCCGTCGATCTCACCGGCCCCCAGCGGGTCGACGGCCAGGAACTTCTGGCCCAGCGTGGTCTTGACCTTGATGGCCGCCCGCGACTGCGGACCGATGCGCACGCCCTTGGCGCGGTAGGTGACGACCACCGTGTCGCCGTCGAGCTCCAGACCCGTCACCTCGCCGACCTTGACGCCGGCAACACGGACCTCGTTGCCCGGCTTGAGCCCGCCGGCCTCGGCGAACTGTGCCTGGTAGGTGCTGCCGCCGCCGATGACCGGCAGGGCCTGCGCGTTGAACGCGAGCAGGAAGACGATCGCCATCGAGACCATGCCGACGACGGCGATCATCACGCGGTTGCGTTCCGCGAACGCCGTCGGGAACCGGGGAGCCTTGCGGGTCTCGCTCATGCGCTGCACCTCTCGGCGACGGGCTTGGCCCCGAGGTCGCCGAAGTAGCCCTCGGGACGGGGGATGACACCGGTGATCTCGCACTCGTAGAAGTTGATCCAGGAGCCGTACGACGCCGTGCGACCGATGCGGTCGAGCTTGCCCGGGAGCCGCTCGAAGAACGTGTCCAGCACGTCCTCGGCGTCGGCCAGCTCGGCGGACAGCGAGCCGAGCGAGGCGATCGAGTCCTTGAGCGGTCGGCGGCCCTCCTCCAGCAGGTCGGCCACGCTGCTCGTGAGCCGGCCCATCCCGTCGAGGGTGTCGCCGATGGTCTCGCGGTCCTCGGCGAGACCCGAGACGAGCTGCTGCAGCGTGATGATCGTGCGGTCGAGCTCGTCGGACCGTCCGTTCACCGTGGTGAGCACCGACGTGAGGTTGTCGATCAGCTCACCGATCACCTGGTCCTTCTCGGCCAGGGTCGACGTGAGGCTGGCGGTGCTGGAGAGCAGCCCCTCGACGGTGGCGCCCTCGCCCTGGAACACGGCGATGATCTGACCGCTCAAGGCGTTGACGTCCTTCGGGTCGAGGAACTGCATGAGCGGCTGGAAGCCGTTGAAGAGCATGGTCAGGTCGAGCGCCGGACGCGTCTCCTCCAGGCCGAACGTGTGACCGGTCGGCAAGGTGTCGGTGCCGCCGGCCTCGGGCGGCTCGAGGGAGATGTACCGCTGCCCGACGAGGTTGCGGAAGCGCAGCTGGGCGGTGGTCCCGCGCGGCAGTCGCACGGTGTCCTGCACGGTGAACTCGACGCCGGCCACGCGGTTGTCGTGCACCGCCACCTCGGTCACGGTGCCGACCTTCACCCCGGCCATGCGGATGTCGTCGCCGCGGTTCAGGCTCGTGGCGTCGGAGAACAGCGCCGTGTAGCTGCTCGAGGAACCGGGCGTGGAGTTGCGGATGGTCCCGGCCAGGGCCACGGTCGCGAGCACGGTGACGACCGTGAACACCAGGCTCTTGAGGACGAGCGTCTTCATCGCAGCTCCACCTTCGTGCCGCGCAGCGTCGGACCGACGAGCAGGCTCGCCCAGCGCGGGTAGTCCTGGGGACTCATGCCCTGGCTCGGCGCGACCAGCTCGGCGATGAGCTGGTTCTCCGCCGGTGAGTTCGCCTCGTCCAGGCCTGCCGACGCGACCGCGGACCCGCGCGGGTCGTAGGCGGGCGGCTCGATGGCCGCGGGCTCGCCCTGCTGAGCGCCTGCGGAGGACGGGCGTGCCGCCGCGCCGGTGGGCACGTAGGGGCACGACGGCTTGCCACCGCTGCCGAACGACGGGGTGTCGCGGCCCGGCCGGTAGCCGCTGCGGGGCGGGCTGACGTTCAGCACCACCTTGAGGCCGGGCTGGTCGGTGCCCTTGCCGAGCACCTGGTCCATGCGGGGGATGAACTGACGGGCCGAGCGCAGCAGGCACGGGAACGTGCGTGCGTAGGGCGCAGCGGCCTCGAGGGCCTTGCGACTCTCCTCGGAGAGCACCTCGATGGTGTTGGCGTTGGACGCGACCCACCCTCGACTCTCCTCGGCCGACGCGATGACGCGCTGGTAGACCTCGGTGAGCGCCTGGCCCTTGGCCACGAGGGTGCTCGACGTGGTGGTGAGGTCGTCGAGCGCCGTGAGCAGGTCGGGCGCGGCGTCGGCATAGGTCTCGGCGACGGTGCCGAGCCGGTCGAGGTCCTCGGCGAGCAGCGGGACGCTCGGCTGCAGCCGCTGCACGTACTCGCCCCAGGCCTGGAGGGTGTCGCCCAGCTCGCCACCGCGGCCGCGCAGCATGGTGGCCAGCTCGTTGAGCGTGGACTGCAGCTTCTCGGGCTGGATGGACTGCAGCAGCGGCAGCAGCTCGTCGAGCACCTTCTGCAGCTCGATCGCCTCCGCGGACGCGTCCTGGTCGATGACCGCACCCGCCTGCAGGTGGGTGTCGGCGGGCGCGGTGGTCTGCAGCTCCACGTACCGCTCGCCGAACAGCGTCTTGGGCAGCAGCCGCGCCGTGGTGTCGGGAGCCAGACGCTCCAGCACGTCGGGCTGGAGGGCCAGGGTGAGGACCGCGCCGTCGTCGGCGGTGGTGATCTTCGAGACCTCGCCCACCGGGACCCCGTGCAGCTTCACGTCGGAGCCCTTCTGCAGCGCGTTGCCGACGGTGTCGGTGCGCAGCTCGACGTCGGAGCTGGGGACGAACGCCCGGTTGTAGGCGAGCACCGCTCCACCGACGAGGGCCACGACGACGAGCCCGTAGCCCAGCCCGAGCAGCACGTCGACCCAGCGGGGTGCTTCGCGACGCGCGCTCACCCGGCGATCCGCACGGTCGTGGTGGTGCCCCACAGGGCCATGGACAGGACGAGGTCGAGCACCGCGACCGTGACGATGCTGCGGCGCACGGCCGTGCCGACCGCGATGCCGACGCCCGCGGGACCACCCTGCGCCTGGAACCCGAGCCGGCAGTGGATGAGGATGATCAGGACGGCGAAGACGAGCACCTTGGCGAACGACAGCAGGATGTCGATCGGCGGCAGGAACAGCGAGAAGTAGTGGTCGTAGGTGCCGGCCGACTGCCCGTACAGGTGGACGGTGACCATCCGCGCGCCGAAGTACGACGTGAGCAGGCCGATCACGTAGAGCGGGATGATCGCGACGAAGCCGGCGACCACGCGGGTGGTGACGAGGTACGGCACGCTCGGCACCGCCATGACGGTGAGGGCGTCGACCTCCTCGTTGATCTTCATGGCACCCAGCTGTGCCGTGAAGCCGGAGCCGACCGTGGCCGACAGCGCGAGCGCGGCCACCAGCGGGGCGATCTCGCGGGTGTTGAAGTAGGCGGAGATGAAGCCGTTGAGCGCCGACGTGCCGATCTGGTCGAGGGCTGCGTAGCCCTGCATGCCGACCACGCTGCCCACGAAGAGCGTCATCCCCAGCATCACGCCGATGGTGCCGCCGATGACGGCGAGGGCTCCGGAGCCGAAGCTGACCTCCGACAGCAGCCGGAGGATGTCGCGCGGGTAGCGCCGGACGGTGGCCGGGATCCAGGCCAGCACGCGGCCGTAGAAGCGCAGCTCGGCGCCGGCCGCGGCGACGGCGTCGATCGGCCGGTCCCACCAGCGGGCGGGCCGGTCGTCGATGCCGAGCTCCTCGGGCGTCGGCTCGGGCCGGGGCGTGCGCCCTCCGGCTCCGGGCCCCTGGGGCGGTGCGACCGTCATGTCAGGCTCCCTTGCCCGGGACGAGCTGCAGGTACAGCGTGGTGATGACGAAGTTGACGAAGAACAGCAGCAGGAACGTGATGACGACCGACTGGTTCACCGAGTCGCCCACGCCCTTCGGACCGGGGGCGGTGTTGAGCCCGCGGTGGCAGGCGACGATGCCGGCGATGAAGCCGAACACCACGGCCTTGAGCTCGCCGACCCACAGGTCGGAGATCTGCGCCAGCGCGGTGAAGCTGGACAGGTAGGCGCCGGGCGTGCCGCCCTGCACCATGACGTTGAAGACGTAGCCGCCGACGACGCCGACCACCGACACCAGGCCGTTGAGCAGGACCGCCGCACCGATGCACGCGAGCACGCGCGGCACCACGAGGCGTTGCACGGGGTTCACGCCGATCACTCGCATGGCGTCGATCTCGTCGCGGATGCGGCGAGAGCCCAGGTCGGCGCAGATGGCCGCACCGCCGGCCCCGGCGATCACCAGGCTCGTGACGATCGGCGCCGCCTGCTGGACCACCGCGAGCACGCTCGCCGCGCCCGTGAACGACTGCGCGCCGACCTGCACCGTGAGGGTGCCGAGCTGGAGCGCGATGACCGCCCCGAAGGGGATGGCGACGAGGATCGCGGGGATCCACGAGACGCTCACGACGAACCAGAACTGCTCGAGCGCCTCACGCGCGGCGAACGGCCGGCGGAAGGTGGCGCGGGTGGTGTCGAGGGCGAGGGCGAAGACGTCGCCCGTGGCCGTCAGCGACCGCGCGACGGCACCCGACGTCGGGTTCGGCGGGACTCGGTGCGTGTCGTCGTCGTCGGCCACGTAGAGCGGCGCGTTGCCGGAACTCACCCGCTCGCGGTGGCGCACGGAGCTGGGCCGAGCGCCCCCGGAGCGCGGCTCGAGCTGGCGGGGCAGCACCTCGATGGCCCGTGCTCCGCCGCCGTGGCGCATCGGCCCGCCGGCGCCGTAGTCGACCGGCTCGTCGAAGAGGTCGATCGTGCGGTGGTCGTTCTCCTCGCTCATGCCGATCGGGCCCTCGGGGTCGCCGCTCATGAACTGGCTGACGACCGGGTGGTCGGTGAGCAGGAACTCCTCGCGCGGACCGAACATGACCAGCTCGCGCCGGTAGAGCATGCCGAGGTTGTCGGGCAGCGTGCGCGCGAGCTCGATGTTGTGGGTGACCACGAGCATCGTGGCGTCGGTGGCGGTGTTCACGTCGACGAGCAGCTGGGCCAGGTTGGAGGTGCGCACCGGGTCGAGGCCGGAGTCGGGCTCGTCGATGAGGATGATCTCGGGGTCGGTCACGAGCGCGCGGGCCAGGCCGGCGCGCTTCTTCATGCCGCCGGAGATCTCGCCGGGCACCTTGTGCTCGGTGCCGAGCAGGCCCACCATGTCGAGCCGGTCGAGGACCACCTGGCGGATCTCCTCCTCGCTCATGCGGGTGTGCTCGCGCAGCGGGAAGGCCACGTTGTCGTACACGTTCATCGAGCCGAACAGCGCACCGTCCTGGAACAGCACGCCGAACTTCTTGCGCAGCTCGAGGCGGTGGGCCTCCTTGACCGAGACCATGTCGACGCCGTCGATCAGCACCTCGCCCCGCTCCGGGTCGACGATGCCCATGAGGGACTTGAGAAAGACGGACTTGCCGGTTCCCGAGGGCCCGAGAAGGGCGGTGATCTCCCCCGGGGGCAACGTGAGGGTGACGTCGTGCCAGATGTTCTGGCGCCCGAAGGACTTGGTCAGTCCCCGCACCTCGACGCTTCCGCCCATGCTCTTCGCCCCTCCGTCGTCCAGCAGGCCCGACGCCTCCGGAGTGCGTCACGACCGTGGCCGACCGTAGGTGTGTCGCAGGCCACGCCGCCAGGCCCGGGGCCGGAGAGTTCGCCTGCTGGTCATTTCTTGTCAGCCGCGTGACAACTTTCGACGGGCGCGTGCCCTGGCGACCGCGGAGGCGTCGCGCCGCTACCGATGAGTCGCACCCTGGAGTCGGATGCACGCGCGAAGGCCGTGTCCGGAGCGCGCCCTAGCGTGGACGGGACACCCCCGTTCCGGGCGCACGACGAAGGGACCCTGCATGGACGGTGACCACACCCGACCCCACTGGCTGCACGAGCCGTGCCCGCACTGGTGCGCCTCCACGCACCGCGAGGACGACGCGCCGGAGGACCGCCACCACGACAGCGCGCCGACGTACGTCCCGGTCGTGATCGGCGTGCGGGAGCCCGGCGGTGCACGCCCGCGCACCCAGATCACCGATCTGCTCGTCGTGCGCACCCGCCGCTGCGGCGAGCCCGAGGAGTGGGTCTTCGTCGGCGAGCCCGACCAGGACCGTCAGTACCTGGCGCTCGCCCCCGACAGCGCGCGCCGGGTCGCAGCGGCCCTGGTCGACCAGCTCGACCCGGCGACGTCGGCGCCTCCGGATGCTACTCATCGGTCTGTCGACCGATGAGTCGCACTGCGCCACGCTGCACGCGTGAGTCAGCCACTGCAGCAGATCCTCGGCCAGCACCTGCGCCGGCACCGTGAGGCGCTCGGCCTGAGCCAGGAGAGGTTCGCCGAGCAGCTCGGCTACCACCGCACCTACCTCGGATCGGTCGAGCGCGGCGAGCGGAACCTGACGCTCGCCAGCCTCGAGCACCTGGCCGCCCGCCTCGACGTCGACCCGCTCGACCTGCTGCGCCCCTGACGACCCCCTGCGCCGCGCTCAGGAAGTTGTTACCCGCGTCACAAGTTCCCGACCGATTCCGTGCCGGCGGTACGTCGAGCCTGGACGTCACTCCCACCCGCTCGTTGACTGTGCTCGAGGGAACGTCCGCGCATCCTCACGTGCGCGGCACGAGCAAGGGGGAGACACATGACTGCAGTGGCACACGAGCGCGCAGCCCGTCCGATCGAGCCCAGCCGGGACCGCCCCCTTCTGCGCGAGGTCCTGGGCCTCCCGCAGATCGATCCAACCGTCGTGGCCGGATACCGACCGCGGTCGCTGGAGCTGACCGACCGCATCGTCACCCGCATCCGGGAGGAGGTCGCGGGGTTCTCGGCCGACGCGGATCCCGTGGTCCACAAGGGCATCGACGAGGCGATCACCCGCGCCGTGGCGGTGTTTGTCGACACCGTCGCCGGAGCGCCCACGTACGGCACGGAGATCTACACGTTCTACCGCTGGCTCGGCAGCTACCAGGCCGCAGCCGGCCTCAACCTCGACGCCATGCGCGCCGCTCACCACATCGCGACCCAGGAGTCGTGGACCGACGTGCGGCTCGCCGCCACGGCGCTCGGGCAGTCGGCAGAGGTCGTCGGTGCGATCGGTGACGGCCTCATCGCCTACCAGAAGGCGCTGTTCGAGCACGCGTTCACCGGCTTCGTGGAGACGAGAGCCCGCACCACGCAGGTGCGCGAGCAGGGCCGTGCCGCCATGCTCGTGGCCCTGCTCGACGGCACGGGTCCGGAGGGGTTGCGCGACGTCGCCGACCGATGTTCGTGGGTGCTGCCCGAGCGGATCGTCGTTGCCGTGACCGCGCACGACCAGGCCTCGACGTCGATCGTCTCGGCCTGCCAGGAGGCGCTGTCCGGCATCCACCAGGGGCGCCTCATCGTGGTGGCCGATCCCGCCACCACGACCCGTCTGGCCCGGCACCTGGCCGAGCGCACCGACCGCGACGTCGCCCTGTCGTGGGCGGTCGACCCGGGCGAGGTGCACCGCGCCGTCCGCTGGACGAGCCGCGGGCTGTCGCTGCTGGAGGACGGCGTGATCGAGCCGCCGACCGACCGCGTGCTCGACTGCGAGCAGCACCAGTCCCGGCTGTGCGAGCACGCCGACCCTGCGCTGCGTCGGCTCGCGGACGAGAAGGTCCTCGCCCCGCTGCTGGGCCAGTCCCCGAAGCGTCGCATCGCGCTGGCCGAGACGATGCTGCTGTGGCTGCAGACCCGCGACAGCGCCCCGGCGCTCGCGGCGCGGCTCGGCGTGCACGACCAGACGGTCCGGCACCGGCTGCGTCGACTGCACGCGCTCTTCGGCTCACGCCTGGACGAGCCGACCCAGACCCTCGCCCTGCTGTCGGCTCTGGAGTCGAGCATCGTGGCGTGGCGACGCGCGGTGTAGCCGACGAGGCTTCACTGCGCGTGAGGTGGCGCGAGCCCCGGAGGCTGTCGTCTCGGCAGATCGGATGGCGTCCCTGGGCTCGCGCCACCTCCATGATACCGATGTGTAGCGGCCTGGGAAGGGCTTCGTCCCCAGGCCGCTACCGCGTCGTCAGCTGATGTTGATCGCACCGTTGGGCGAGGTGACCTGGAGGTTCATCGTCAGGTTCATAGCCTGTCCGTTCCGCACCTGCCCGAGACACCCTCGAACGTTGGAGATCGTCAGGTTCCCGGTGAACCCGGTCTCCTCGATGGCGAGCTGCTGCGTCGACTCGTTGAACGCGAACCGGGCAGAACCGGTCACCGTGTAGGTACAGACCGCGTAGGACGAGACGATTGTGAGGTCGTCGAGGTGGCCCTGCACCACGTCGCTCGAGCCGGACGTGGCTGCTCCGGTGACATGGAGTGTCGCTGGTGCCGTCAGCGCCGTGATCATCGTGCCACCGGGCCATGTACACCCCTGAAATGGCAGGGCCCGAATGGTGAGGAAATCAGTGACGCCCGTCCCGCCATGCGCCTCAGAGACGGGGCTGGAGGGAATCTTGGCACTGGTGCAGGTCCATGAGAACGTGGGCGCCCCCCACTTGACGCTCCCCGTCGTCGTCGCGGTGACGGGATGGAGGGCCTGCGCACTGGTGCCGCCGACGGCGACGGTAACACTGTTCCCCGTCGCTGCGGCCGGACCGACGCCGACGGCCAGGCACAGGGCTGCAGCGGCGCCGGCGAGGAGCCAGCGTGCCGTGATGGTGTTCTTCATGGTTCTCCTTCGATGTGTCGGGGGTTGCACGTCGGCCCCGCGCCCAGAGGACGCGGGGCCGACCTGAGGCGGGTCGTCACTCCGCGATGACGCCGTTCGTCACCGTGATGTCGACGGTGTTGCCCGAACCGGGCACGAGGCTGTTGATCAGCGGCGTGTTGATCCCGCAGTTCTCGAACTTGCCGATCGTGTAGGTGCCGACGAGCTCGCCACCGTTGATGAGGTCGAAGCCCTCGTCCGGACGCGTGCCGACGGGGATCGACACGGGCGCCTTGGTCTGGCACTTGGAGCCGGCGAAGGTCGGGAATCCCGCGACCTTGATGTTCGACAGCTTCACGTAGTAGGTGGCGGTGGAGCTGACCTGCGCCTGCGTCTGGGTCAGGTTGATGTGACCCGTGAGCGGGGCAGCCTCCACGAAGTCGACGTTCGCCTTGACGGGCAGGAGCCCGGCGATCTTGAACTCCGTCGACGTGCCCGGCAGCGGCAGCGATCCGGTGAAGTCACCGGTGTCGATGTCGAGGTCGGTGGTCAGGGTCGTGGGGCCGAGGGCGACGTCGGAGTTCGTCTTGGCGATGTGCGAGGTGCCCTGGGCGTCGTAGCTGATGGAGACGATGGTGGCCGCGTGGGCGGCGACCGGGACGAGTGCGACGGCGGCGCCGGCAGCGGCCACGGCGGCGCGCTTGCGCCAGCGGGGCGCGAGGGTGGTGGACATGGGTGCTCCTTGAAAAAGAGTGGTCGAGGTGGGGTCAGGCCCCGGTGGGACCGAGCACGGCTCGGCCCCACCGGGAGGGTCCGCAAGTCAAGGGCGCGGACCCGAGTGCGTCAGCTGACGTTGATGACGCCGTCGGGCGAGCTCACGTTGAACCCGCCGATGAAGTCGGCCGACTGACCGTTCTGGACCTGGCCCAGGCAGCCCCGCACGTTCGACACCTTGAGGTTGCCCGTGAAGCCGGACTCGTTGACCTGGAGCACCTTGGTGGCCTCGTTGTACGTGCCGTCCGCGCTGCCCGTGACCGTGAAGCCGCAGACCGCGTTGCTGACGTTGGCCGTGATGCCCTCGATGTGACCGCTGATCACGTCCGAGGTGCCGGACGTCGCAGCACTGGTGCCGTGCAGCTTCCACGAGCCGACGGTGGTGACGGCGAGCGTGCCACCGGGGCCGGTGCAGCCGGTGAAGTTGATCTTGTTGATCGAGGCGATGTCGGTGACGCCCGTGCCCGATGCCACGGAGGAGACCGGGGACGCCGGCACGTTCGAGGCGCTGGTGCAGGTCATGCTGAGTGTCGGGACGTTGAAGTTGAGCGTTCCCGTCGCCGTCGCGGTGATGGGGTGCGTCCCGGCGGCGGAGCTGCCTCCGACCGAGACGGTGTAGGAGCTGCCGGTCGCCATGGCCGGCGCGGCTGCGACGAGGCCCGCGAGGGCGACGACCGCTCCGCCGAGTGCTGCGTGCTTGATCTTCATGGTGGTTCCTTCCGATCTGCCGATAGGTGTGTGACCGGAGTCACGACTCCAGTAGGCGGATCTTGAACCGTCAGCGGCAAGTGGCAGCAGACGCCGTCCGCGAGAATCGGTGCGAAATTGTCATGCTCGTGACAATTACCCTCGCCGAGCGACCCTCGATGGCCCGACGACGTCCCGCCAGTGGGCGCTCGCGCGTTCGAGCATTTGTGAGTGTCCGACGACGGCGCGCCCCGAAGAGGGGTCGACCATTGTCATGCGCGTGACAAAGAATCGCGACGTCGACCAGGACGCAACCGTCACGCCTTCCGCTGATGCACTGCATGATCCACAGTGACTCCATGCGTCTGCGCCACGTGATCCTTCCCCTGGTCGGCCTGCTGACCGCCAGCACCGTCGCGGTGTCGGCCCACGCGGAAGAACCGCGTCCCGGAAGGTTCCCCGGGCTTCCCTACATGGTCTGCGACTTCGACACCCAGTGCGCCGTCAACCCAGATCAGGCGAACACCAACGGATGGATCAACGGAGTCCAGCAGGGCCAGACCGGCTCCGTCCCTGCCAAGCAGTGGGCGAACATCCCGATCGCGATCCTCGGGATCAACTCCCAGATCAGGAACACCGTGCCCGAGGGGTACACACAGGACAACGTGTACCAGTCCCGGGCGTTCATGGTGTCGCCCAAGGGCTCGCGTGACAACTACGGGGACAGCCCCCTCATCCCCGTCCGAACGGTGGCCTTCGGCTCCATCCCGGTGGAGGCGACACTCCAAGTCAGCCAGCAGCGGGACGCGGACGACCTCCCTGTTCCCATCGAGGCTCGATCGCACGACCGCTACCGCGACGAAGGACTCGCCCAGGTCCAAGAACTGTTCGCCACAGAGATCGACACGAACGTGGACATCCGCCTTCGGCGGCTCGTCGTCGACGGTGTCGACACCGGCCTGGACGCCACGTGCCGTGCGCCCCGTGCACGTCTGAAGGTCGCGAGCGAAGCGGCGACGTTCTCCAGTGCAGACGGTGAGCACATCGCCCAGTTCGACCAGACGAAGAATCACCTCGGCTTCTACGGCGGCACCCTGAAGGGCACGGTCGACATCCCGTCGTTCCAGGACTGCACCACCCGATCGGGTGACGACATGTCCAGCCTGGTCACCGCGACGCTGTCGGCGCAGAGCAACCCGGTCACCGTCCAGCTCGGCACTCTCGAGTGCGTCGAGTTCGACCCTGTGACGTTCGCGCTCCTGCCGCCCAAGCCCGGCACCAACACACCTCAAGAAGCCGGGTGCCTCATGGGGTACTACAACAACACGCCGGGCGCGGAGGACATCCTCAACATCCCGAAGCAGCTGCCGTTCCCTTCGCACGCACCCGGAGAATGAGCTCGTCGGAACCGGAGAACCGCTGCTCGCCGACCGCGGGCTCGGGTGATGCCGGTTTCCGTCGTTCGGTCTCGGTATCCCCACTCCATCACCCATCGAGCTGGGCTCACGTCACAACGGATCGGACGACCCGTCGCCAGGGTCCAAGGCGGCTCTTCGTCCCACCGTGGTCTTGTCGCTGAGCCACCCACGCGGCGGGCGGCTTCAGGAGGGTGTGGACGCCCACCGATCCAGTCCCGACGATGCCAAGCCCGTCATGGCCTCGCGCCGGCGAAGGCTGGCCGTTCCCGGGTCTCGACGCTGTGGATCGGGGATGGTGCCGAGACGAACGGCCCGACGTTCTTGCTCACCACGAGACAGCTGCCCATCCTCCGCGCCGTCCGACGGAGCATCGATGGTCGAGTAGCTACGCAGCGTGACGATCGCCGGATCGACGAGCGCCTGCGTACCGGGTTCGCGCGGCACCCGCCGACGCGCGTGGGTGGGGGGGCGGGGGGGGCGCCCCCCCCGCCCTCACTCCCCGCTCTACACAGAATTTCGAAACGTAAGGGAAAGAAGACAACGTGCTCGACGTGAACTTCTTCGATCAGCTCAAGATCGGCCTCGCCACCGCGGACGACATCCGTCAGTGGTCGTTCGGCGAGGTCAAGAAGCCTGAGACGATCAACTACCGCACGCTCAAGCCGGAGCGTGACGGCCTCTTCTGCGAGAAGATCTTCGGTCCCACCCGGGACTGGGAGTGCTACTGCGGCAAGTACAAGCGCGTGCGCTTCAAGGGCATCATCTGCGAGCGCTGCGGCGTCGAGGTGACCCGTTCGAAGGTCCGTCGCGAGCGCATGGGCCACATCGAGCTCGCCGCTCCCGTCACCCACATCTGGTACTTCAAGGGTGTCCCCAGCCGTCTGGGCTACCTGCTCGACCTCGCCCCGAAGGACCTCGAGAAGGTCATCTACTTCGCGGCCTACATGATCACCCGCGTCGACGAGGACGCGCGTCACCGCGACCTGTCGTCCCTGGAGTCGAAGATCGGCCTCGAGGTCGAGCAGCTCGAGACCCGTCGCGACAACGAGGTCAACGAGCGTCTGCAGAAGCTCGAGGAGGACCTCAAGGCCCTCGAGGCCGAGGGCGCCAAGGCCGACGCCAAGCGCAAGGTCAAGGACGCCGCCGAGCGTGAGGCCAAGCAGCGTCGTGACCGGATCCAGCGCGAGATCGACCGCCTGAACGAGGTCTGGGACCGCTTCAAGAACCTCAAGGTCCAGGACCTCGAGGGTGACGAGATGCTCTACCGCGAGATGACGTACCGCTTCGGTGCGTACTTCGAGGGGTACATGGGCGCCGCCGCCATCCAGAAGCGCCTGCAGTCGTTCGACCTCGACGCCGAGGCCGAGTCGCTGCGCGAGATCATCGCCACCGGCAAGGGCCAGAAGAAGACCCGCGCGCTCAAGCGCCTCAAGGTCGTCTCCGCGTTCCTCGGCAGCAGCAACCACCCCGAGGGCATGGTCCTCGACGCCGTCCCGGTGATCCCGCCGGAGCTGCGTCCGATGGTCCAGCTCGACGGTGGCCGCTTCGCGACGAGCGACCTCAACGACCTGTACCGCCGCGTCATCAACCGCAACAACCGCCTCAAGCGACTGCTCGACCTCGGCGCGCCCGAGATCATCGTCAACAACGAGAAGCGGATGCTGCAGGAGGCCGTCGACTCGCTGTTCGACAACGGCCGTCGTGGCCGTCCCGTCACGGGACCGGGCAACCGTCCGCTCAAGTCCATCTCGGACATGCTCAAGGGCAAGCAGGGTCGGTTCCGTCAGAACCTGCTCGGCAAGCGTGTCGACTACTCGGGCCGTTCGGTCATCGTGGTCGGCCCGCAGCTCAAGCTGCACCAGTGCGGTCTGCCCAAGCAGATGGCGATCGAGCTCTTCAAGCCGTTCGTCATGAAGCGTCTGGTCGACCTCAACCACGCGCAGAACATCAAGAGCGCCAAGCGGATGGTCGAGCGCGGCGTCCGGGCCGAGGTCTGGGACGTGCTCGAGGAGGTCATCACCGAGCACCCCGTGCTGCTCAACCGTGCACCCACCCTGCACCGTCTGGGCATCCAGGCGTTCGAGCCGCAGCTCATCGAGGGCAAGGCCATCCAGATCCACCCGCTCGTCTGCTCGGCCTTCAACGCCGACTTCGACGGTGACCAGATGGCCGTGCACCTGCCGCTGAGCGCCGAGGCGCAGGCCGAGGCCCGCATCCTCATGCTGAGCACGAACAACATCCTGAAGCCGTCCGACGGCCGTCCGGTCACCATGCCGACGCAGGACATGATCATCGGTCTGTACTTCCTCACGCTCGAGCGTGAGGGGCACGTGGGCGAGGGTCGTGCGTTCAGCTCGATCTCCGAGGCGGTCATGGCGTTCGACCGCCACGAGATCACCCTGCAGAGCAAGGTGCGCATCCGGATCGCCGGCGTCGACGGAACGGTCGAGTCGCGCGAGACCACGCTGGGTCGCGCCATCTTCAACCAGGCGCTGCCGGACGACTACGCCTACGTGAACTACCAGGTCGGCAAGAAGGAGCTCGGGGTCATCGTCAACGACCTCGCCGAGCGCTACAGCAAGATCGACGTGGGCGTCGCGCTCGACAACCTCAAGGAGACCGGTTTCCACTGGGCCACGCGCTCGGGCGTCACCATCTCCATCGAGGACGTCGTCACGCCGGAGAACAAGCAGGAGATCCTCACCAAGTACGAGGGTCAGGCTGCCAAGGTCCAGCAGCAGTTCGACCGCGGTCTCATCACCGAGGACGAGCGTCGCCAGGAGCTCATCGAGATCTGGACCCAGGCCACGGCCGAGGTCTCCAGCGAGATGGAGAAGAAGTTCACGGCCGACGCCGACAACCCGATCTGGATGATGGTCCACTCGGGCGCACGAGGCAACATGATGCAGGTGCGTCAGATCGCCGCCATGCGTGGCCTCGTGGCCAACCCGAAGGGCGAGATCATCCCGCGCCCGATCAAGGCCAACTTCCGTGAGGGCCTGAGCGTCGTCGAGTACTTCATCGCGACGCACGGTGCCCGCAAGGGCCTGGCCGACACCGCCCTGCGCACGGCCGACTCCGGCTACCTGACGCGTCGACTCGTCGACGTCAGCCAGGACGTGATCATCCGCGAGGAGGACTGCGGCACCGAGCGCGGTCTGCCCAAGGTCATCGCGACCCGCCTGGACGACGGCACGTTCGTGCCCGCGGAGAACGTCGAGACCTCGGCGTACTCGCGCAGCGCGGCCACCCAGATCACGCACCCGGAGACGGGTGAGGTGCTCGTGGAGGCCGGCGGTGACCTCGGCGACGTCGAGATCAGCCAGCTCGTCGTGGCCGGCGTGGAGTCCATCCGGGTCCGCACGGTCCTCACGTGCGAGGCGGCGGCCGGTACCTGCGCCAAGTGCTACGGCCGATCGCTGGCCACCGGCAAGCTCGTCGACATCGGCGAGGCGGTCGGCACCATCGCCGCCCAGTCGATCGGTGAGCCCGGCACCCAGCTGACCATGCGTACCTTCCACACCGGTGGTGTGGCCGGTGACGACATCACGCACGGTCTGCCGCGCGTGGTCGAGCTGTTCGAGGCACGCCAGCCCAAGGGTCGCGCTCCCATCACGGAGTCGGCCGGTCGGGTGCGCATCGACGACACCGACAAGACCCGCAAGCTCGTCGTCGTCCCCGACGACGGGTCCGAGGAGCAGGAGTACCCGGTCAGCAAGCGTTCGCGCCTGCTCATCGAGGACGGCTCCCACGTCGAGGTCGGCGACCAGCTCACGCACGGCACGCCGGACCCGCAGGAGGTCCTGCGCATCCTCGGTGTCCGTCGGGCGCAGGAGCACCTCGTGGACGAGGTCCAGGAGGTCTACCGCAGCCAGGGCGTGGCGATCCACGACAAGCACATCGAGATCATCGTGCGGCAGATGCTGCGTCGGGTGACGGTCATCGAGCAGGGTGACTCCAACCTGATCCCCGGTGACCTGGCCGATCGTGCGACGTTCGAGTCCGAGAACCGTCGGGTCGTCGCCGAGGGCGGCACCCCGGCCTCGGGCCGTCCGGTGCTGATGGGCATCACGAAGGCCTCGCTGGCCGTCGAGTCGTGGCTGTCGGCCGCCTCCTTCCAGGAGACGACCCGCGTCCTTACCGACGCTGCGATCCACGGCAAGTCTGACTCGCTGCGTGGCCTGAAGGAGAACATCATCATCGGCAAGCTCATCCCGGCAGGCACCGGTCTCGACCGGTACCGCAACATCCGGGTCGAGCCCACCGAGGAGGCACGCCAGGCGGCCTACGCCGTCACGGGCTACGAGTCCTACGACTACGGCTTCGGCTCTGCCGACGGCCAGCCCGTCCAGCTCGACGACTACGACTTCACGTCGTACGAGTCCTGAGCGACTGACACCCCGACGGCCCCGGACCTCACGGTCCGGGGCCGTCGGCGTTCGGGCGGCGACGCGGTGGTACGGGCTGCCTCGGCTCGCGCACGGGTGGCCTCCGAAAGGGCCTCGACCGGGCGGCTGGGCGGGATCGTCGTCGGGCTCTCGGGCTGTCGGGAGCGTCACCGATCGCTCGAGGCCACGATCGGTGGATCCTCACCCGCAGAACGCGT
>NZ_JANLGG010000019.1:0-58231 GCF_024655735.1 Aeromicrobium sp. 50.2.37 | reverse complement strand
AACGCGTCCTGCGGTTGAGGATCCACCGATGGACCGCACGAGCGACGAGTCCTGCGCCGATCACGCGCGGACGAAGAATCGTGTGCCACCCGGCCGAGGGCCGAGCGGACACCCAGCGGGCGGCACCGCCGACTCAGCCCGCCGTGGCCGCCTTCTTCTCGGCCGGCTTCGCCTCCGCCTCGGGGCGGAACAACCAGGTCAGGCGCGGCTCGAAGATCGGGCGGAAGACGGTGGAGACGAGCTTGGTCATCAGCAGGTTCGCCACGACGACGGCCACGACCATCGTGAGCGCCGCGGCGGGTGCGCCGTACTGCTCGAGCCGGTCGAAGACCTCGAACTGGTACCGCAGGAGCAGGATGATGTAGCCGTGCAGCAGGTAGCAGTAGAAGGTCCGGCTGCCCATGAGCGTCGTCCACGAGCGGCGTCGTGGCACGAGCGAGAGGGCCGCGAACGTGAGCACCAGGCCGACCACGAGCAGCTCGGCGCGCTGCGTGATCCCCTCGAGCGGTGTCGCGCCCAACGGGTCCTCGTCGTAGCGCTGCTTCCAGAGCAGCCAGTCGAGCGTCCAGTCGGCCGAGTACAGGTAGCAGACCGCGAAGCTGCCCCCGAGCAGCAGCGCCGACGCGATGCGGATGCGGGTGTCGGCCAGCCGCTCGAAGCGCTCGCGACTCATGTGCAGCCCGATCACGTAGAAGGGCAGGAAGCCGAGGATCTTCGGCAGCGCGAGCACGTTCGGCACCTCGATGAGCCCGACGAGGAGCGAGATGGCGATCGACGTCGTGATCGGATACTTCAGCGCCCGCCAGATCGGGGTGGTCAGCCGCCACACGAACAGCGCCGCCATGAACCACGCCAGCCACTGGGGCGAGAGGAACATGTAGGGGTCCGGCTCGTCGGTGTAGTGACGCATGATCATCTGCATCGAGATCTCGACGATCAGGTACGGCACGACGAGGGTGCTCACGATCCGCCGCACCTGGCGGGCGTCGCCCATGTAGCGCCGCGCGGTGTACCCGGAGATCAGGATGAAGAACGGCATGTGGAACGCGTAGATCCACACGTAGACGCCGCGGGCCGAGTCCATCGCCACGAACTGCGTCAGGGAGTGCCCGATCACGACGAGCAGCATCACCCAGTACCGTGCGTTGTCGAGGTAGGCGACACGCTCCTTGGGTGCGGCGGTCGTCATGGGCAACGGGTCGAGTGCGCTCATCGTGGATGAACTCTAGTGGAGCGGGCAAGGGGGAGACGATGACGAGCAGCCAGGACGCCCGTCGCACGCAGCGACTGGGTGCCTACGCGGTCGTGGTCGTCGACGACGAGCACGGTGTGCCGCACCTGCTGCTGACCCGGGTCTCGCCGTCCGGCTACCCCGCGGGGTGGTGGGCCCTGCCCGGCGGCGGCGTCGAGCACGGGGAGTCGCCGCACGACGCCGTGCTGCGCGAGCTGCACGAGGAGACGGGTCTCGCCGCGACGACGAGCCGCCTGGTCGACGTCCACGACGTCCACACCGTGGCGCCGGGCCGCGACGACCGGTTCGAGGACTACCACGGCGTCCACCTGCTGTACGCCGTCACCGTCGAGGGGGCAGAGTCCGGTCGACCGCTGCCCGAGCCTCGGGTCGTCGAGGTCGACGGCACGGCCGACGTCGCAGCCTGGCTCCCGCTCGACCGCGTCGACGACGGGGAACGCCGGCTGCTGCCCGCCGTCCAGCACGCGCTCGATCACCTCGAGCAGTACCGGTAGCGGACAGTGCCGCTGGCGAGCCGGGACGATCAGGACTTGGCGGGCGCGGGCGTGTAGAAGAGCATCGCGTAGCTCCCGCGGGCCGACAGCACGAAGGTCGCGCGGGCGCGGCTCCCGTCCTCGCCGCGCGCCGAGTACGTGGTGCTGATCTCGTTGAGGTCCTCCACCACGTCCTTGGTGGGGGTCCCCACGCTGGCCGCGAAGTCCTCGGCGATCGCGTCGGCCTCACGCACCCGGTCGGCCACGACGGCCGCGAAGCGCGGTCGGTCGCCGCTCAGCAGGAGCGTCCCCGTGGACGGGACGGTCCAGCGTCCGTCGAGCAGGGGCTCGCTGCCCTCGGCCTCGACGTCCATGCTCGGCCAGATCAGTCCGGACCGGTCCTTGCCCTCGACGTCGCGGGGGACTTCGGCCGAGGAGGCGCGGGGCTCGAGCTGACCACTGCGGGGATCGCCGAGGTACTCGGCCCGCACGGTCATGACCGGGCGACGGTCGCTGGCCGGGTAGGCGGTGCGGGTGGTCACGTCGCCGGGGTCGGCGGTGATGGTGATGCGGATGTCGCGGTCGTCGGCGGTCTTGCCGCGCGCGGAGACCGTGCAGCCGGTGATCCGCTTGCCCTCGGCCCTGCAGTACTGCGAGAGGTCGTCCTCCACGAGGTTGGCATCGGGGATGACGGCGTTGACCTGGGCGATCAGCCGCCGCAGCACGAGGGTCGGGTCCCCGTCGACGCGCAGGAGCGAGATCGTGACGTCGGGGCGAGGCGCGTCGTCGATCAGGGCGAAGGTGTCGTCGCTGGGGCGCGTCGCGGGCGTCTCGCTCTCGCTCGGCGTGGGGGCGGGCGTCTCGGAGGCCTCCGCCTCGGCCTCGGCCGCCTCCCTCTGGGCCTCGGCGGCGTCGAGCTGTGGCTGGTACGCCTGGATGAGTGCGGGGCTGCGGTAGCGCACGAGCGGGCCGAGCTGCGCGGCGCCGGAAGGCACCTCCAACCCGTAGGAGATCGGGCTCTGCGGCCCGGACTCGTGCTCGGTGACGTCGACGCCGGCGGAGGCCTGGGCGCTCGGGTCGGCACTCGGGTCGACGTCGGACTGGGACCGGGTCTCGCACGCGCCGAGCGTGAGCACGCCGACGAGGGCGAGCAGGGTCGCGGTCCGTCTCATGGGTCTCCTCGGGGCTGGGTCGAGCCCGGTGCGGGGGCGTGGCTCGACCGGTCCGGAGCGCGAACCGGTCCGTTCCATCCTGCCGCAGGCGCACAACGGTGCGCCTCCCAGGTCGACGCAGGCGCGGTAGGTTGGCGCGTCAGGTCCGGACACGGGGCGAGGAGGCGACGCGATGACCGCGCGCACGACGACCGCGGAGCGGGTGTTCGCCCGCCTGCGGGAGGAGATCCTGACCGGTCGGATGGCACCGGGGTCCCAGCACTCGATCTACCGGCTCGCCGACGAGCTCGAGGTCTCCCGCACGCCCGTGCGCGAGGCCGTGCTCCGTCTGGCCGACGCCGGGCTCGTCACGGTCGAGCGGAACCGCGGACTCCGGGTACGGGGCGTCACGGTCCAGGACGTGCTGGAGGTCTTCGACCTGCGCCTGCTGCTGGAGGTCCCCGCCGCGGCGTTCGCCGCACGTCACGCCGACGCCGACCAGTGCGCCGCTCTGCAGGGTCACCTGGCGGCGATGGGGCAGGCGGCCCGGGCCGGGGACGAGCAGGCGTTCGACGGCCATGACCGGGACCTGCACGCCGCCCTGCACGCCGTGAGTGGGAACAGCAGGCTGGGGGAGGAGGTGCTGGCGCTGCGTGCCTCCATCCAGGCGCGAGGAGCGGTGACCCTGCACCGGTCGCGGGGTGCGCAGGAGATCCTCGAGGAGCACACGCCCATCGTTGAGGCGGTCGTCGCCGGTGACGTCCGGGGCGCGGCGGTGCTCATGCGCGACCACCTGGTGCACACCGCTGAGCTGCTCGCGCGCCAGCTGGACCCGGACGTCGACGTCGCGGCCTGGAGGACGCGGACGGCCTCGTTCGTCGTCAGTAGCATGCTACTGTCGGAGGACATCTCCCGATCATCGGATCCCGGCCGACAGGAGCGGACATGAGCCACGGTGCGAGCGAGTTCGCCCCCGACCACCCCGAGACCGTCTTCACCTACGGTGCTCCCGGCCTCAAGATGGGCGTCGGCGCCCGCCACGAGCTCGGCCACGACCTGGCCGTGCTGGGCGCGCGGCGCGTGCTGCTGGTGACCGACCCCGGCGTGGCCGCCACGGGCGCGCCCGCCGAGATCGCCGAGCGCGTCGGTCGCGACGGGATCGACGTCGTGACCTTCGACGGGAGCCGGGTGGAGCCCACCGACGCGAGCCTGCTCGAGGCCATCTCCTTCGCGCGTGCGAACGGCCCGTTCGACGCCGTGCTCGCGGTGGGCGGCGGCAGCAGCATCGACACCGCCAAGGCCGTCGACCTGATGCTCACCAACGACGGCGAGCTCATGGACTACGTGAACGCCCCCGTGGGCGGCGGCCGCGCCCCGGCCAACCCGCTGCTTCCCCTCGTGGCCGTGCCGACCACCACCGGCACGGGCAGCGAGAGCACGACCATCTGCGTCCTCGACGTGGTGAGCCAGCACGTCAAGACCGGCATCTCCCACCCCCGGCTGCGACCGACGCTCGCCGTCGTGGACCCCGAGCTGACCCTGACCCAGCCGGCGAACGTGACCGCCGCGTCCGGGCTCGACATCCTGTGCCACGCGCTGGAGAGCTACACGGCTCGGCCCTACGCGTCGTACGAGGCCAAGTCCGCCGACCAGCGGGTCCCCTACTGCGGCTCGAACCCGATCTCCGACGTCTGGTCCGAGCGCGCGCTCGCCCTCATGGCCACGTCCTTCCGTCGCGCCGTGACCCACGGCGGCGACCTCGAGGCACGCACCCAGGTGGCCACGGCCGCCACCTTCGCCGGGCTCGGGTTCGGCAACGCGGGCGTGCACATCCCGCACGCGAACGCGTACCCGATCGCCGGGCAGGTCCGTGAGTTCCGTCCTGACCACTACCCGGCCGACGACGGTGCCTCCGGCCACGCCGGTCTCGTGCCGCACGGGATGGCGGTGTCCCTCACGGCGCCCGCCGCGTTCCGGTTCACCTTCGACGCCGCCCCCGACCGCCACGTGCGCGCCGCCCGTCTGCTCGACCCCGACGCCGTGATGACCGACGACCCGGCCGACCTGCTGCCGCAGGTGCTCACGGCGGTCATGCGCGACGTCGGCATCCCCGCCGGCCTCGCCGCCGTCGGGTTCGGCGCCGCCGACCTCGACCCGCTGGTCGAGGGCGCGATGAAGCAGCAGCGCCTCCTCGCCACGGCCCCGCGCGAGGTCACCGAGGACGACGTCGCGGGGATCCTCGACGCCTCGCTCGAGCTGTGGTGAGCCTCGAGGCGCCGCCGACGGCCGGGAGCGCCTCCGCGACCGACGTGGTGGCCGAGCTGCGCCGCCGCGGCGTCGTCGACGTCGACGACTCGACGACCACGCGGGCCCTCTACAGCACCGACGCCTCGCTCTACCGCGTGGTGCCGCAGGTGGTCGTGCGGCCGCGCGCGGTCGACGAGGTGCTCGCCGTCCTCGACGCGTCGCGCGCCACCGGGGTGCCGGTCACGTCCCGCGGTGCCGGCACCTCCATCGCCGGCAACGCCGTCGGCACCGGGATCGTGGTCGACTTCGCCAAGCACCTCGACCGGGTGCACGAGGTCGACGTCGAGCGGCGGGTCGCACGGGTCGACCCGGGTGTGGTGCACGCGTCTCTGCAGAAGGTCGCGGCTCCCCAGGGGCTGCGCTTCGGGCCCGACCCGTCCACGCACACCCGCTGCACGATCGGCGGCATGATCGGCAACAACGCGTGCGGCAACCGTGCCCTCGGGTACGGCCGCAGCTCCGACAACGTGGCGGCGCTGGACCTCGCCACCGGCACGGGGGAGCGCCTGGTGGTGGGCCGCGACGTCACCGCGACGTCGCCCACCCTCGACCGGCTGCGCGACGTCGTCGCGACCGACCTCGCGACCGTGCGCACCGAGCTCGGCCGCTTCGGCCGCCAGGTCTCCGGGTACAGCCTCGAGCACCTGCTGCCCGAGCGAGGCTTCGACGTCGCGTCCTTCATGGCCGGTTCCGAGGGCACGCTCGGCGTGCTGCTCGGCGCCACCGTCGACCTCGTTCCCACGCCGCGCCACGTGCACCTCGTCGTGCTGGGGTACGGGTCGATGGCCGAGGCCGGGGACGACGTGCCCACCATGCTTCCGCACGGTCCGATCGCCTGCGAGGGCCTCGGCGCGCGGATCATCGAGGTCTACCGGGCCGCCAAGGGAGCCGCGGGCGTGCCCGAGTACCCCCGCGGCGGCGGCTTCCTCTACGTGGAGCTGGCCGGCGACGACCCCGCCGAGCTCGCGGCCCAGGCCGACCGGGTGGTGGCCGACTCGGCCGCACTGGCCCACCGCCACGTGACGTCGGTGGCCGAGCAGGCAGCGTTCTGGCGGATCCGCGAGGAGGGTGCCGGACTCGCGTCACGCATCTGGGACCGCCCCGCGCTCTCCGGCTGGGAGGACGCCGCGGTGCCGCCCGCGAGCGTCGGCGCCTACCTGCGCGACTTCGACGCCCTGCTCCAGCAGCACGACCTGCACGGGGAGCCCTACGGCCACCTCGGCGACGGCTGCGTGCACGTGCGGATCGACTTCCCGATCTCCGAGCCCGGCGGTCCGGCCGGGTACCGGGCCTTCATCGAGGACGCCGCCCGCCTCACCGCGTCGCACGGCGGCTCCTTCTCGGGCGAGCACGGCGACGGCCGGGCCCGCTCGGAGCTGCTGCCGCTCATGTACTCCGCCCCGGCGCTCGCGCTCTTCCGCGGGGTCAAGCACGTGCTCGACCCCGACGACCTGCTCAACCCCGGCGTCCTCGTTGATCCCGATCCCATCGACGGTTCGCTCCGCGCGCAGGGCAAGGGCTGGGCCGCCGGCCTCCAAGGCACGCGTCGTGGCCTGCGTCTGCTGCACGACGACGGCGACCTTGGTGCTGCGGTGCACCGCTGCACCGGCGTGGGCAAGTGCCTCGCCGACAACGCCGCGTCCCACGGCGTCATGTGTCCGTCGTTCCAGGCGACACGTGACGAGAAGGACTCCACCCGTGGCCGGGCCCGTGTGCTGCAGGAGATGGTCGACGGACGTCTCGTCACCGGCGGCTACCGCGCGCCGGAGGTGCACGAGGCGCTCGACCTCTGCCTCTCCTGCAAGGGCTGCCTGAACGACTGCCCCACCGGCATCGACATGGCCACCTACAAGTCCGAGGTCCTGCACCAGACCTATCGGGGCCGGATCCGTCCCCGCAGCCACTACGTGCTCGGCAAGCTGCCCTTCTGGGCGAGGCTCACCTCTCCGGTGGCTCGCCTGGCGAACCTCGCGCTGCGCGTGCCCGGACTCGCGCACGTGGCGCGCTGGGTGGCGGGCGTCGACCAGCGTCGCAGCCTGCCCGCCTTCGCGACCCAGCGCTTCAGCCGGGCGGCGCGACCGCTGCTCACGGCGCGGTCCGAGGTCTCTCGCGACGAGCGACCGCGCGTGGCGATCTGGGCCGACTCCTTCACCGAGTACTTCTCCACGTCGGGTGGCCTGGCCGCCGTCCGGCTCCTGGAGTCGGCCGGCTACCGGGTCGAGGTCGTGCAGAAGCAGTCGTGCTGCGGGCTCACGTGGATCACGACCGGCCAGCTCGACACCGCCCGCGAGCTGGTCGAGCGCACCGTGGCCGTGCTGCACGAGTACGTCGCCGCCGGCGTGCCGGTGGTCGGCCTCGAGCCCTCGTGCCTCGCCGTGCTGCGGTCCGACGCCGTGGAGCTGACCGACGACCCGCGGGCCGTCGAGGTCGCGGCGGGGGTGCACACCGTGGCCGAGCTGCTGGCGCGGACCGACGGCTGGGAGCCGCCGGACCTGAGGGGCACCGAGGTCGTCGTCCAGCCGCACTGCCACCAGTCGTCGGTGCTCGGCTTCGAGGCCGACATGGACCTGCTCGGCCGGACCGGGGCCACGGTCACGAGGCTGTCGGGCTGCTGCGGCCTGGCCGGCAACTTCGGGGTCGAGCGCGGCCACTACGAGGTGTCGGTGGCGGTCGCGGAGCAGCAGCTGATGCCCGCCGTCCGCGCGATGGGGGAGGGCGCGGTCGTCCTGGCCGACGGCTTCTCCTGCCGCACCCAGCTCGACGACCTGGCCGACGTGCCGGCGATCCACCTGACCGAGCTGCTCGCGCCGGGGGAGTAGGTCGCCTCGCCCTGCAGGGATTCTCCTTCTGAGTGGGACGGTCCACGAGAAGGGAGAATCCCTGCCCTGCCGAGGGGGTCCGGGCTCGCCACGGTGCTTCCTTCGCCCGGCACGGCCCTCGCGAAGGAAGAAGCATGTGCGGATCACGCAGAGAGGAAGCATCGTGGCGCAGCCGGGCCGCGGCCCGGGAGCCCGACCGACCTCGTACCCTCCGCCCGGTCGAGGCCTTTCGGAGCCTGACCTCGCTCGGCGCCGAGGCGGCGCAGCCGCAGGACGAGTCCGAGCCGACGCAGTCGCACGACGCGACCCCGCCGGGGCGGCCCGGCGACGGGGAACCCCGCGATTTGCTCGGGCGTTGTGGTGGAAGGTACTGTTGAGTGCTGTGCCTGGATCTGCCAGGCCGCTGCGCGCATCCCGCCACCCAGCACCAGTTCGGCGGCGAGTGCAGCACGACTCAGAGTCCTTCTCGCCTGAAGAAAGAAGTCCGTAGTGCCCACGATCAACCAGCTGGTCCGCAAGGGCCGCCAGACCAAGGTGACCAAGACCAGCACGCCGGCACTCAAGGGTTCGCCCCAGCGCCGCGGTGTCTGCACCCGCGTCTACACCACGACCCCGAAGAAGCCGAACTCGGCGCTTCGCAAGGTCGCTCGTGTGCGTCTGTCTTCCGGTACCGAGGTCACCGCGTACATCCCCGGTGAGGGCCACAACCTCCAGGAGCACTCCATCGTGCTCGTGCGTGGTGGTCGTGTGAAGGACCTCCCGGGTGTGCGCTACAAGATCGTTCGCGGCTCCCTCGACACGCAGGGTGTCAAGGGTCGCAAGCAGGCTCGCAGCCGCTACGGCGCGAAGAAGGAGAAGAGCTAATGCCTCGCAAGGGTCCCGCGCCCAAGCGCATCCCCGAGACCGACCCGGTCTACAACAACCAGCTCGTCACGATGCTGATCAACAAGATCCTCGTCGACGGCAAGAAGCAGACCGCACAGCGCATCGTCTACACCGCGCTCGAGGGCACCCGCGACAAGTCGGGCACCGACCCGGTCGTCACCCTCAAGCGCGCGCTCGACAACGTCAAGCCCGCCCTCGAGGTCAAGTCCCGCCGCGTCGGTGGTGCGACCTACCAGGTCCCGATCGAGGTCCGCCCCGCTCGTCAGACCACCCTCGCCCTGCGCTGGCTGGTCAAGTACTCGAGCGAGCGTCGCGAGAAGACGATGGCCGAGCGCCTCATGAACGAGCTCCTCGACGCCAGCAACGGCCTCGGCGGCAGCGTCAAGAAGCGCGAGGACACGCACAAGATGGCCGAGGCCAACCGCGCCTTCGCCCACTACCGCTGGTAGCCGGTTCGCCGGAGCACCCCGGTGCTCCGGCGACAGAACATCCAAGACTTCCGAAGGAAAGCTGAAGCCACGTGGCAACCGACATCACCACCGACCTGACCCGGGTCCGCAACATCGGCATCATGGCGCACATCGACGCCGGCAAGACCACCACCACCGAGCGGATCCTGTTCTACACCGGCATCACCTACAAGATCGGTGAGGTCCACGACGGCGGCGCCACCATGGACTGGATGGAGCAGGAGCAGGAGCGCGGCATCACCATCACGTCCGCCGCGACGACCTGCTGGTGGAAGGACCACCAGATCAACATCATCGACACGCCCGGCCACGTCGACTTCACGGTCGAGGTCGAGCGCTCGCTGCGCGTCCTCGACGGTGCCGTCGCCGTGTTCGACGGTGTCGCCGGCGTCGAGCCGCAGTCCGAGACCGTGTGGCGCCAGGCCGACAAGTACGGCGTCCCGCGCATGTGCTTCGTCAACAAGCTCGACCGCACGGGCGCATCGTTCGACTTCTGCGTCAAGACCATCCGCGAGCGCCTCGGCGCCACGCCGCTGGTCCTGCAGCTGCCCATCGGTGCCGAGAGCGACTTCCTCGGCGTCGTCGACCTCGTCGGCATGCGTGCCCTCACGTGGCGCGGCGAGACGACGATCGGTGAGGACTACACGGTCGAGGAGATCCCGGCCGAGCTCGCCGACGCCGCAGCCGAGGGTCGCGAGGCCCTCCTGGAGACGCTGTCCGACGTCGACGACGCGATCGCCGAGAAGTTCCTCGACGGCGAGGACATCGGCGTCGACGAGCTGAAGGCCGCGATCCGTCGCGCCACCCTGGCCGCCGAGCTCAACCCGGTGCTGTGCGGCACGGCGTTCAAGAACAAGGGCGTCCAGCCCCTGCTCGACGCCGTCGTCGACTTCCTGCCGTCCCCGATCGACGTGGGCGACGTCAAGGGCCACGACGCCAAGGACGAGTCCGTCGAGGACACCCGCCCGCCGTCGGAGGACGCGCCGTTCGCCGGCCTGGCGTTCAAGATCGCCACGGACCCGCACCTGGGCAAGCTGACCTTCGTCCGCGTGTACTCCGGTCGCCTGGAGTCGGGCACCTCGGTGCTCAACGTGACCAAGGGCCGCAAGGAGCGGATCGGCAAGGTCTACCAGATGCACGCCAACAAGCGTGAGGAGATCGCGTCGGTCGGCGCCGGCCAGATCGTGGCCGTCATGGGCCTCAAGGACACGACCACGGGCGAGACGCTGGCCGACTCGGCCAAGCCGATCGTGCTCGAGTCGATGACCTTCCCCGACCCGGTCATCCAGGTCGCCATCGAGCCCAAGACCAAGAGCGACCAGGAGAAGCTCGGCGTCGCCATCCAGAAGCTCGCCGAGGAGGACCCGACGTTCCAGGTCCACACCGACGAGGAGACCGGACAGACGATCATCGCCGGCATGGGCGAGCTCCACCTCGACATCCTCGTGGACCGCATGAAGCGCGAGTTCAAGGTCGAGGCCAACGTCGGCAAGCCGCAGGTCGCGTACCGCGAGACCATCAAGAAGACGGTCACCGGTCACAGCTACACCCACAAGAAGCAGACCGGTGGCTCCGGCCAGTTCGCCAAGGTCGTCATCGGCGTGGCCCCCAACGGCCCCGACGCCGGCGGCGAGGGCGGCTACGAGTTCCACAACGAGGTCACCGGTGGTCGCGTGCCGAAGGAGTACATCCCCTCGGTCGACGCCGGCGGTCAGGCAGCCATGGAGTTCGGCGTGCTCGCCGGCTACCCCATGGTCGACGTCAAGTTCACCCTGGAGGACGGCGCGTACCATGACGTCGACTCCAGCGAGCTTGCGTTCAAGCTGGCCGGCAACATGGCCTTCAAGGAGGCCGCACGCAAGGCCGACCCGGCTCTGCTCGAGCCGATGTTCGCCGTCGAGGTCACGACGCCCGAGGACTACATGGGCGACGTGATCGGCGACCTCAACTCCCGCCGTGGACAGGTCCAGGCGATGGAGGAGGGCTACGGCGGTGCCAAGCTGATCAAGGCACTGGTACCGCTGTCCGAGATGTTCGGCTATGTGGGCGACCTGAGGTCCAAGACCTCGGGGCGTGCCTCGTACTCGATGCAGTTCGACTCCTACGCCGAGGTTCCCAAGGCCGTGGCGGAGGAGATCATCAAGAAGGCCCGCGGCGAGTAACGCTCGGCGTCATCGGTAAGGTGGCCTAGGTCTCCCCGCGGGACTCGACGGCTTTCAGATCCGGCAACATTCCAGACACGGCAACTCACAACCCAGAAGGAGCCCCAGTGGCTAAGGCGAAGTTCGAGCGGACCAAGCCGCACATGAACATCGGCACCATCGGTCACATCGACCACGGTAAGACGACGCTGACCGCGGCGATCACCAAGGTGCTGCACGACAAGTACCCCGACCTGAACGAGGCCTCGGCCTTCGACCAGATCGACAAGGCTCCCGAGGAGCGTCAGCGCGGCATCACGATCTCGATCGCGCACGTGGAGTACCAGACGGAGAACCGTCACTACGCCCACGTCGACTGCCCCGGCCACGCCGACTACGTCAAGAACATGATCACCGGCGCGGCTCAGATGGACGGCGCGATCCTCGTGGTCGCCGCCACCGACGGCCCGATGCCGCAGACCCGTGAGCACGTCCTCCTGGCCCGCCAGGTCGGCGTCCCCGCCATGGTGGTCGCGCTCAACAAGTGCGACATGGTCGACGACGAGGAGATCCTGGAGCTCGTCGAGCTCGAGGTCCGCGAGCTGCTCAGCGACCAGGAGTTCGACGGCGACAACGTCCCCGTCGTCAAGGTCGCGGCTCACCCGGCGCTGCAGGGCGACGCCAAGTGGGGCGAGTCGATCCTCGAGCTCATGAACGCGGTCGACGAGTACATCCCGCTGCCCCCGCGTGAGACGGACAAGCCGTTCCTCATGCCGGTCGAGGACGTCTTCACGATCACCGGTCGTGGCACCGTCATCACCGGTCGTATCGAGCGCGGCATCGTCAAGGTCAACGAGACCGTCGACATCGTCGGCATCCGTGAGACCAAGCAGACGACGACCGTCACGGGCATCGAGATGTTCCGCAAGCTGCTCGACGAGGGCCAGGCCGGCGAGAACGTCGGACTGCTCCTGCGTGGCACGAAGCGTGAGGACGTCGAGCGCGGCATGGTCATCATCGCGCCCGGTTCCACCACGCCGCACACGGAGTTCGAGGGCCAGGTCTACATCCTGTCCAAGGAGGAGGGTGGCCGTCACACGCCGTTCTTCAACAACTACCGTCCGCAGTTCTACTTCCGCACCACGGACGTCACCGGCGTCGTCACGCTGCCCGAGGGCACCGAGATGGTCATGCCCGGCGACAACACCGAGATGAGCGTCGAGCTGATCCAGCCGATCGCCATGGAGGAGGGCCTGCGCTTCGCCATCCGCGAGGGCGGCCGCACCGTCGGCGCCGGCCGTGTCACCAAGATCAACAAGTGATCTGACGACACACCAGCACTGCTGAGCGTTGCCCCTCGGACCTTCGGGTCCGGGGGGCTTCGTCGTTCCCTCGACCTGCCGCTGCGCTGCCCCCGCCCCTGCTCGTCCTGCTGCTGCGCCGCCTCGGCTCCTCGTCGGCTCGGCCTCCGAGAGGGCCTCGACCGGGCGGTGGGGTGCACCGTCGGCTGGGCTCTCGGGGCTTGGTCGGGTGAGAGGTAGATGGCGCGCGGATACGACGTCGCTATCCGCGCGCCACCTACCTCTGGGTGTCCGGTAGCGCGCGCCACCTACCTCTCACCCACCAGGCCCGCCCCTTCCCACTGGGCGGTAGGAGAGCCACCGAATTCCGGGGACGGAGGTTGGTGAGAGACCTCATCCGCGGGGAATGAGGTGTCAGGCCTACCTCCGCCCCGCCGATTCCGTGCCCCACCTACCGCCAGATCCGGCCAGACCCCGAGACCCCGAGCCGAGGCGCACCCAGGTCCCCGGTCGAGGCCCCTTTCGGAGCGCAGGACGACGAGAAGCTGCGCCGACGCAGCCGCAGGACGACGCCAAGCCGCGCCGACGCAGCAGCAGGACGGGAAGGACGCGAGGTGTCGCAGCCGCGGGCGCGAAGGGCCGCGGGGGGCGATTTGTGTTTGCGGGGGAGTCTCTGTCAGACTAGTGCGGTTGCTCCGGCCGTATTGCTGGGGCGCGCTTGCCCGGAACTCACGCCGGGACCGACGGGTGCGCCGCACGGTGAACGGCCTGGCTGCTGGAAACGTAGGAGACGCGGACTCGTCAGAGGCCGCGGCCCGGGACCGGCGGTCCAACCACCCAACTCCAGAAGGTTCGCGCACGCTCGTGGTCAACTCCGCGACACGCCCGACCTCGGGGGCGGAGGGGAGCGATCCCCTCCAGGGAGAACCAGCCCCAGGGGCACACCAAGCTGACGAAGAGTAAGGACGACCAGAGCATGGCGGGACAGAAGATCCGTATCCGGCTCAAGGCCTACGACCACGAGGTGATCGACACCTCGGCGCGCAAGATCGTCGACACGGTCACGCGCACCGGAGCCTCCGTGGCCGGCCCCGTGCCCCTGCCGACCGAGAAGAACGTGTACTGCGTGATCCGGTCGCCGCACAAGTACAAGGACAGCCGCGAGCACTTCGAGATGCGTACGCACAAGCGGCTCATCGACATCATCGACCCGACGCCGAAGACCGTCGACTCGCTCATGCGACTCGACCTGCCGGCCGGTGTCGACATCGAGATCAAGCTCTGAGGGAGGACCTGAACACATGAGCACCTCCTCCACCGTCAACGCGCGCGGCCTCCTGGGCCGCAAGCTCGGCATGACCCAGGTCTGGGACGCCGAGGGCAAGATCGTGCCCGTCACGGTCCTGGCTGCCGAGACCAACGTCGTCACGCAGATCCGCACGCCCGAGACCGACGGCTACAGCGCCGTCCAGATCGGCTTCGGCGAGATCGACGGACGCAAGGTCAACAAGCCCGAGGCCGGTCACTTCGCGAAGGCCGGCGTCACGCCGCGTCGTCACGTCGTCGAGATCCGCACCGAGGCCATCGCCGACTACGCCCTGGGCCAGGAGATCTCCCCGGAGATCTTCGCCGCGGGCGACGAGGTCGACGTCACCGCCACGAGCAAGGGCAAGGGCTTCGCCGGCGTCATGAAGCGTCACGGCTTCTCCGGCGTCGGAGCCTCCCACGGCGCGCACCGCAACCACCGCAAGCCCGGCTCGATCGGTGGCTGCGCCACCCCGGGTCGCGTCTTCAAGGGCCTGCGCATGGCCGGCCACATGGGCGCCGAGACCGTCACCACCCAGAACCTGACCGTCCACGCCGTGGATGCCGCCAAGGGCGTCATCCTCGTCAAGGGCGCGGTCCCCGGCCCCAAGGGTGGACTCGTCGTGGTCCGCTCTGCCGCGAAGGGAGCCTGATCCATGGCCGTCAAGACCATCGATGCCGCGCTGCCCGTCGACATCTTCGGCGTGCAGACGAACATCCCCCTGATCCACCAGGTCGTCACCGCCCAGCTCGCCGCCGCCCGTCAGGGCACGCACGACGTCAAGTCGCGTGGCGAGGTGTCCGGTGGTGGCAAGAAGCCCTACCGCCAGAAGGGAACCGGCCGCGCCCGCCAGGGCTCGATCCGCGCACCCCAGTACAACGGTGGTGGCATCGTGCACGGCCCGACGCCGCGCAGCTACGACCAGCGCACCCCCAAGAAGATGAAGGCCGCCGCCCTGCGCGGTGCCCTCTCGGACCGGGCCCGCTCGGGACGTCTGCACGTGGTCGAGTCGCTCGTCACCGGTGAGGTGCCCTCCACCAAGGCCGCCGTCGCCGCGATCGCCGAGCTCACCGCGCGTCGCCGCGTGCTCGTGGTCGTCAAGCGCGAGGACGCGCTGACGGCCAAGAGCCTGCGCAACGTCACCGACCTCGTCGTGCTGACCTTCGACCAGCTGAACACGTACGACGTCGTGCTGAGCGACGACGTGATCTTCACGCAGGCCGCGTTCGAGGCCTTCGTCGAGGCGCGTTCGGCCGAGGGCACCGAGACCGTCGCGCTGAGCGCCGCGGTCGTCGAGGCCGACGCCAAGCCGGCCGCGAAGGCGAAGAAGGCCCCGGCGAAGAAGGCTCCGGCGAAGAAGGCGGAGGCCGCCAAGGTCGACGCCGAGCCCGCCGAGAAGGTCGAGGCCCCGGCCGCCGACGCGACCGAGGGTGCGACCAAGACGCAGCCCTACGGTCCCGGCTCCAAGGCCCCGCTCAAGAGCGGCAACGCCCCCAAGGGTCACGAGATCAAGGGCAACGCCGACTCGATGAAGTACCACACCGCGGACAGCCCCTGGTACGACCAGACGGTCGCCGAGGTCTGGTTCGACACCGAGGAGACCGCGCAGGCCGCCGGTTTCACGAAGGCTGGTGAGTGAGCATGAGCACCCTGCACAAGGACCACCGCGACGTCCTGATCGCGCCCGTCGTCTCCGAGAAGACGTACGCGCTCATCGACGACAACAAGTACACGTTCCTGGTGCGTCCGGACGCGAACAAGACGGAGATCAAGATCGCCGTCGAGACCGTGTTCGGCGTCAAGGTGACGGCCGTCAACACGATCAACCGCAAGGGCAAGACGCGTCGCACCCGCAACGGTGAGGGCAAGCGCAAGGACACCAAGCGGGCCATCGTGAGCGTCGCCGCCGGCCAGAGCATCGACATCTTCTCGAGCCCGAGCTGAGGACTGACCAGACATGGCTATTCGCAAGTACAAGCCGACCACGCCGGGCCGTCGAGGCTCCAGCGTCGCCGACTTCGCCGAGATCACCCGCACCACGCCGGAGAAGTCCCTCGTGGAGCCGCTGCCCAAGAAGGGCGGCCGCAACAACCAGGGACGCATCACCACGCGTCACCAGGGTGGCGGTCACAAGCGGGCCTACCGCGTGATCGACTTCAAGCGCTACGACAAGGACGGCGTGCCGGCCAAGGTCGCTCACATCGAGTACGACCCCAACCGCACCGCGCGCATCGCGCTGCTGCACTACGCCGACGGCGAGAAGCGCTACATCATCGCGCCTGACGGCATCCGTCAGGGCCAGGCCGTCGAGGCCGGTCCGACCGCCGACATCAAGGTGGGCAACAACCTGCCGCTGCGCAACATCCCCGTCGGTACCCAGATCCACGCCGTGGAGCTGCGTCCCGGTGGTGGCGCCAAGATGGGTCGGTCCGCCGGAGTGCGTGTCCAGCTCGTCGCCAAGGAGGGTTCGCGCGCCCAGGTGCGTCTGCCCTCCGGCGAGATGCGCTACGTCGACGTCCGCTGCCGCGCCACGATCGGCGAGGTCGGCAACGCCGAGCAGTCCAACATCAACTGGGGCAAGGCAGGACGCAACCGCTGGAAGGGCAAGCGCCCGACCGTCCGTGGTGTCGCCATGAACCCGATCGACCACCCGCACGGCGGTGGCGAGGGCAAGACGTCCGGTGGACGTCACCCCGTCTCCCCGTGGGGCAAGCCCGAGGGCCGTACGCGCAAGCGCAAGGCCAGCGACCAGATGATCGTCCGCCGCCGCAAGTCCGGCCGCTGAGCTACGACGAGCTCAGGAACCAGGAGTAGAGAATGCCCCGTAGTTTGAAGAAGGGTCCCTTCGTCGACGGCCACCTCGAGAAGAAGGTGGACGCTCAGAACGAGGCCGGAACCCACACCGTGATCAAGACCTGGTCGCGTCGCTCGATGATCCTGCCGTCCTTCATCGGACACACGGTCGCCGTGCACGACGGCCGCAAGCACGTCCCGGTGTTCATCACCGACGCGATGGTCGGGCACAAGCTGGGCGAGTTCGCCCCCACCCGCACCTTCCGCGGTCACGAGAAGGACGATCGAAAGGCCAAGAGGCGATGAGTGCAGCCACCCGAGACAACGTCAGCGCGCGCCGCGAGCGCCTGCTGGGCGACGCACCGGGCGCGTTCGCCGTGGCCCGCTTCGTGCGGGTCACGCCGCAGAAGGCGCGCCGTGTCGGCGACCTGGTCCGCGGCATGGACACCGACGAGGCCCTCGCGATCCTGCGGTTCGCCCCGCAGGCCGTCGCGTCGAACTTCTACAAGCTCGTGGAGTCCGCCGTCGCGAACGCCGAGACCACCGAGGGCCTGGACGCGTCCGACCTCGTGATCTCCGTCGTGCACGTCGACGAGGGGCCGACCATGAAGCGTTGGCGTCCGCGCGCCAAGGGTGCGGCCAACCGCATCCTCAAGCGCACGAGCCACCTGACCGTCGTCGTGCAGCCGTCCGCTGACGTGCCGCAGTCGCGCAAGAACTCGAAGAAGGGCGGTCGCTGACATGGGCCAGAAGATCAACCCGCACGGCTTCCGACTCGGCATCTCGACCGACCACAAGAGCCGCTGGTACGCCGACAAGCTGTACAGCAGCTACGTCGGTGAGGACGTCAAGATCCGCAAGCTGCTGACCAAGGGCATGGATCGCGCCGGCATCAGCCGCGTGGAGATCGAGCGCACGCGTGACCGCGTCCGCGTCGACATCCACACCGCGCGTCCGGGCATCGTCATCGGTCGCCGCGGCGCCGAGGCCGACCGCATCCGCGGTGAGCTCGAGAAGCTCACCGGCAAGCAGGTGCAGCTCAACATCCTCGAGGTCAAGCAGCCCGAGCTCGACGCCCAGCTCGTCGCCCAGGGTGTCGCCGAGCAGCTGAGCGGCCGCGTGCAGTTCCGTCGCGCGATGCGCAAGGCGATGCAGACGACCATGCGCTCCGGTGCCAAGGGCATCCGGATCCAGTGCTCGGGTCGTCTCGGCGGCGCCGAGATGAGCCGCTCGGAGTTCTACCGCGAGGGCCGCGTGCCCCTGCACACGCTCCGCGCCGACGTCGACTACGGCTTCTACGAGGCCAAGACCACCTTCGGTCGCATCGGCGTCAAGGTGTGGATCTACAAGGGTGAGGTCGCCGGTACCCGCGCCGAGCGCGAGGCCGAGACCGCGCGTCGCGCCGCCGCCCCCGGCAGCCGCCGCCCCCAGCGCGGGCGTCGTCCCGCACGTGACGACCAGGCCGGCCAGGCCCCGGCAGCACAGGGTGCTGCGCAGGCCCCGGCCGAGCAGGCCGCACCCGCAGCCGAGGCAGCTCCTGCCACGGCCGCCGCGGGCGCTGCCACCGAAGGAGGGCAGTCCTGATGTTGATGCCTCGTAGGGTCAAGTACCGCAAGCAGCACCACCCCAAGCGCCGTGGCATGGCCAAGGGCGGCACGGAGCTGGCGTTCGGCGACTTCGGCATCCAGGCGGTCGAGGGTCACTACGTGACCAACCGCCAGATCGAGTCCGCTCGTATCGCCATGACGCGTCACATCAAGCGTGGCGGCAAGGTGTGGATCAACATCTACCCCGACCGCCCGCTGACCAAGAAGCCGGCCGAGACCCGCATGGGCTCGGGCAAGGGCTCGCCCGAGTGGTGGGTCGCGAACGTCAAGCCCGGACGCGTCATGTTCGAGCTGTCGGGCGTGACCGAGGAGGTCGCCCGTGAGGCGATGCGCCGCGCCATCCACAAGCTGCCGATGAAGGCCCGCTTCATCACCCGCGACACCGAGGGAGGGTTCTGAGCATGGCTGCGAAGACCACTGCCGCAGAGCTGCGCGGCCTCGATGCCGAGGCTCTGGAGACCAAGCTGCGCGAGGCCAAGGAAGAGCTGTTCAACCTGCGCTTCCAGAACGCCACGGGCCAGCTCGACAACACCGCTCGCCTGAAGACCGTCCGTCGCGACATCGCCCGCATCTACACGGTGCTGACCGAGCGCGAGCTGGGCATCATCGAGGCGGTCGAGGCATGAGCACCAGCGAGAAGGACACCGTGACCACCACGAACGACACCCCCAGCAGCGACCGCAACTACCGCAAGGTGCGCGAGGGACTCGTCACGAGCGACAAGATGGACAAGACCGTCGTCGTCATCGTCGAGGACCGCGTCAAGCACGCCCTGTACGGCAAGGTGCTGCGTCGCAACGTGAAGCTCAAGGCGCACGACGAGGCCAACGCGGCCGGCGTCGGCGACCGTGTGCTCATCCAGGAGACCCGCCCGCTGTCGGCCACCAAGCGCTGGCGCGTCGTGGAGATCCTCGAGAAGGCGAAGTGAGAGACAGATGATTCAGCAGGAGTCGCGACTCAAGGTCGCCGACAACACCGGTGCGAAGGAGATCCTCTGCATCCGCGTTCTCGGCGGATCGGGTCGACGCTACGCCGGCATCGGCGACACCATCGTCGCCACCGTCAAGGACGCCATCCCCGGCGGCAACGTCAAGAAGGGCGACGTCGTCAAGGCCGTCATCGTGCGCACCGTCAAGGAGCGCCGTCGTCCGGACGGCTCGTACATCAAGTTCGACGAGAACGCCGCGGTCATCCTGAAGACCGACGGCGATCCGCGTGGAACGCGCATCTTCGGCCCCGTGGGCCGCGAGCTGCGCGACAAGAAGTTCATGCGGATCATCTCGCTCGCCCCGGAGGTGCTCTGACATGACCAGCAACAAGAAGCCGACGCTGTCGATCCGCAAGGGTGACCAGGTCAAGGTCATCGCCGGTGCCGACAAGGGCGTCGAGGGCAAGGTCATCGAGGTGATCGCCGAGCGCAACCGCGTCATCGTCGAGGGCGTGAACCGCATCAAGCGGCACACGCGCGCCGGCGCCGACGGCAGCCAGGGCGGCATCATCACGCGTGAGGCCCCGATCCACGTCTCGAACGTGATGCTCGTGGTCGACGTCGACGGTGACAAGACCACCACGCGCGTGGCCTACCGCCGCGACGACGTGACCAAGAACCGTGCAGACGGTTCCAGCTACGAGGCCCAGCGCAGCGTGCGCGTGTCCTCCAAGACCGGAAAGGAGATCTGAGCATGGCTGAGACCACCACTGCCGCTCCGCGGCTGAAGGCCAAGTACCGCGAGGAGATCCTCCCGGCCCTGCGCGAGGAGTTCGACCACGCGAACGTCATGCAGGTGCCCGGGCTGACGAAGATCGTCGTCAACATGGGTGTCGGCGAGGCAGCTCGCGACGGCAAGCTCATCGAGGGCGCGATCCGCGACCTCACCGCCATCACGGGCCAGAAGCCGCAGGTGACCAAGGCGCGCAAGTCGATCGCCCAGTTCAAGCTGCGTGAGGGCATGCCGATCGGCGCGCACGTCACGCTGCGCGGCGACCGCATGTGGGAGTTCCTCGACCGTCTGCTGACGCTCGCCCTCCCGCGCATCCGCGACTTCCGTGGTCTGAACGGCAAGCAGTTCGACGGCCGCGGCAACTACACCTTCGGTCTCACCGAGCAGGTCATGTTCCACGAGATCGACCAGGACAAGATCGATCGCTCGCGTGGCATGGACATCACCATCGTCACCACGGCCATCAACGACGACGAGGGTCGCGCGCTGCTGAAGCGGCTCGGCTTCCCCTTCAAGGAGAACTGACATGGCGAAGACCGGCCTGAAGATCAAGGCGGCCCGCAAGCCCAAGTTCGCGGTCCGTGGCTACACGCGCTGCCAGCGCTGCGGCCGACCCCGCTCGGTGTACAAGAAGTTCGGCCTGTGCCGCATCTGCCTGCGCGAGATGGCGCACCGCGGCGAGCTGCCGGGCGTGACCAAGAGCAGCTGGTAATCCACCAACCCTCACGACCGTCGTAGGTCCTCCCTCACCCGCATGGCACACCGCCTGGGGGCACGGGATGCGAAACCGCGGCAGGAACGGAACACATCACCATGACCATGACCGATCCGATCGCGGATCTGCTCACGCGGATCCGCAACGGCAACCAGGCGTTCCACGACGAGGTGTCGGCGCCGTACTCCAAGCTGAAGGAGGGCGTCCTCGCCCTGCTCAAGCAGGAGGGCTACATCACCGACTACCGCGTCATCGAGCCCGCTGAGGGCGAGGTGGCCAAGAACCTGCAGATCACCCTCAAGTACGGCCCCCAGCGCGAGCGCTCGATCGCCGGCATCCGCCGCATCAGCAAGCCGGGCCTGCGGGTGTACGCCAAGTCCACGAACCTGCCGAAGGTGCTCGGCGGACTCGGTGTCGCCATCATCTCGACCAGCCAGGGCCTGCTGACCGATCGTCAGGCCACGACCAAGGGTGTAGGCGGAGAAGTCCTCGCCTACGTCTGGTGAGGGAGGAGACGAACACATGTCGCGCATCGGCAAGCTGCCCGTCGCCGTCCCGTCCGGCGTCGAGGTCACCATCGAAGGCCAGGACGTCCGCGTCAAGGGCCCCAAGGGCGAGCTGTCCCACACGGTCGCCGACCCCATCACGGTCGCCCGTGGTGAGGACGGCAGCCTCGAGGTCAACCGTCCCGACGACGAGCGCAGGAGCAAGGCCCTCCACGGGCTGAGCCGCACGCTCATCAACAACATGGTCGTCGGCGTCACCGACGGCTACGAGAAGAAGCTCGAGATCGTCGGCGTCGGCTACCGCGTCCTCTCCAAGGGCCCGACGGAGCTCGAGTTCGCGCTCGGCTTCAGCCACCCCGTGGTCGTCAAGGCCCCCGAGGGCATCACGTTCAACGTGGAGGCCCCCACCAAGTTCTCGGTCATCGGCATCGACAAGCAGTCGGTCGGCGAGGTCGCCGCGAACATCCGCAAGATCCGCAAGCCCGAGCCCTACAAGGGCAAGGGCGTCCGTTACGCCGGCGAGCGCGTGCTGCGCAAGGCTGGAAAGGCTGGTAAGTGATGGCCGTCTCCATCAAGCAGTCCAAGGGTCGCTCCGCCCGCGCCACGTCGCGCGCGCGGCGCCAGATCCGCGGTCGCAAGAAGCTCCACGGCTCGCCCGAGCGTCCTCGTCTCGTCGTGACCCGGTCCAGCAAGCACATCGTGGCCCAGGTCGTGAACGACCTCGAGGGACACACGCTGGCCTCGGCCTCGACCCTCGAGGCCGACCTGCGGTCCTTCGAGGGCGACAAGACCGCCAAGGCGAAGAAGGTCGGCGAGCTCGTGGCCGACCGGGCGAAGGCCGCCGGCATCGAGAGCGTCGTCTTCGACCGCGCGGGCAACCGGTACGCCGGTCGTGTCGCGGCGCTGGCCGACGGTGCGCGTGAAGGCGGGCTGGAGTTCTGATGACCCACAACATCAACGACAACGACGACATGGGGAGTGCCGCATGAGCGCCCAGCAGAACCGCCGAGGAGGCGGAGACCGTCGCGGTGGTCGAGGCGACCGCGGCGGCGACAAGTCCAACTACATCGAGAAGGTCGTCACGATCAACCGTGTCGCCAAGGTGGTCAAGGGTGGACGTCGCTTCAGCTTCACCGCCCTGGTGATCGTCGGCGACGGTGACGGCCAGGTCGGCATCGGCTACGGCAAGGCCAAGGAGGTCCCCACGGCGATCTCCAAGGGTGTCGAGGAGGCGAAGAAGAACTTCTTCCGCGTCCCGCGCATCCAGGGCACCATCCCGCACCCGGTGACGGGCGAGAAGGCGGCCGGTGTCGTCTTCCTGCGTCCGGCATCGCCCGGTACCGGCGTCATCGCCGGTGGCCCGGTGCGCGCGGTGCTCGAGGCCGCCGGCGTCCACGACGTGCTGAGCAAGTCGCTCGGCTCCTCGAACTCCATCAACATCGTCCACGCGACGGTGGCGGCCCTCAAGGGCCTGGAGTCGCCCGAGATGGTCGCGCAGCGTCGCGGCCTGTCGGTCGAGGACGTCGCACCCGCCGCACTGCTCAAGGCGCAGGCCGAGGGCATCAAGGAGGCGCAGAACGCGCCCGTCGAGGCTGGTGTCTGATGGCACGTCTCGAGATCACCCAGGTTCGTTCGGCGATCGGTCGCCAGCAGAACCAGCGCCACACGTTGCGGTCGCTGGGTCTCAAGCGCATCGGTGACGTCGTCGTCAAGGAAGACCGTCCCGAGATCCGTGGCATGGCTGAGACCATCCCGCACCTCGTGGACGTCAAGGAGGTTGACTGACATGGCGCTGAAGCTCCACCACCTGCGCCCCGCCCCCGGTGCCAAGACCGCGAAGACCCGTGTGGGTCGCGGTGAGGGCTCCAAGGGCAAGACCGCCGGCCGCGGTACCAAGGGCACCAAGGCCCGTTACCAGGTGCCGGCCGGCTTCGAGGGTGGCCAGATCCCCCTCCACATGCGCCTGCCCAAGCTGAAGGGCTTCAAGAACCCCTTCCGTGAGGAGTACCAGGTCGTCAACGTCGAGCGGATCGGCACCCTCTTCCCCGAGGGTGGCGCCATCGACGTCGACGCGCTGGTCGAGGCCGGGGCGGTCCGCAAGGGCCACCTGGTCAAGGTGCTCGGCGAGGGCGACCTCTCGGTCGCCGTCCAGGTCACGGCTCACAAGTTCTCCGGTTCGGCCCGCAGCAAGATCGAGGCCGCCGGCGGCAGCGCGACCGAGCTCTGAATGACGCTCTGACGCACGACGGCGAGGCTCTCGGACCCTTCGGGTCCACTCGAGAGCCTCGCCGTCGTTCGTCGTCCGGCACCTCGTGCCGAGGCAGACGCCGTGACGGCGCGGGACGACCGTCCTGCAACCACCGGGCAACGGCTGACCTGCGAGAACTGACTGTTAGAGTCGCGGGGGCCCGTACGGGTTCCACGATCGAGGAGGACATCAGGTGCTCAGCGCCTTCGTGAACGCGTTCAAGACGCCTGACCTGCGGCGCAAGCTGCTGTTCGTGCTGGGCGTCATCGTGCTGTTCCGTCTCGGTTCGACCCTGCCGGCTCCCGGCATCAACGTCAGCAACGTCCAGCGCTGCGTGGACCTCGCCGCCCAGGGCGAGAACAGCAGCCTGTTCGCGCTCATCAACGTCTTCTCCGGTGGCGCGCTCCTGCAGCTGACGGTCTTCGCGCTCGGCATCATGCCGTACATCACCGCGAGCATCATCCTGCAGCTGCTCGTCGTGGTGATCCCCAGGCTCGAGGCCCTCAAGAAGGAGGGCCAGTCCGGCCAGGCGAAGATCACGCAGTACACCCGCTACCTCACGCTGGGTCTGGCCGTGCTCCAGGCGACCGGCATCGTGGCCCTGGCGCGCAGCGGACAGCTGTTCGGTGGCGTCGACTGCGGCGACCTGCTCTACCGCCAGGACAGCATCCTGGCCTTCCTGCTCATCGTGCTCGTCATGGTCTCCGGCACCGCCGTCATCATGTGGCTCGGCGAGCTCATCACCGACCGCGGCGTCGGCAACGGCATGTCGATCCTGATCTTCACGCAGGTCGTCGCCACGTTCCCCGGCGCGATGTGGCTGATCAAGGAGCAGAAGGGCTGGGCGACGTTCTCCGCGGTCGTGGCCGTCGGCCTCGTGATCGTCGCGGCGGTCATCTTCATCGAGCAGGCCCAGCGACGCATCCCGGTCCAGTACGCCAAGCGCATGGTCGGGCGTCGCATGTTCGGCGGCTCGTCGACCTACATCCCGCTCAAGGTCAACCAGGCCGGCATCATCCCGGTCATCTTCGCCTCGAGCCTGCTGTACCTGCCGGCCCTCTACGCCCAGTTCCGTCCGGACGGCGTGGGCGCGGTCTGGATCAACGACCACTTCGTGCGGGGCGACCACCCGTACTACATGATCACGTACTTCGCGCTGATCGTGTTCTTCGCCTACTTCTACGTCGCGATCACCTTCAACCCCGAAGAGGTCGCCGACAACATGAAGAAGTACGGCGGGTTCATCCCGGGCATCCGCGCGGGTCGTCCCACGCAGGACTACCTGGCCTACGTGCTGAGCCGCATCACGGCACCCGGCGCCGTGTACCTGGGCATGGTCGCGCTCATCCCGATGATCGCGGTCGCCCTCCTCGGCGCCAGCCAGAACTTCCCGTTCGGCGGCACCTCGATCCTCATCATCGTGGGCGTCGGCCTCGACACGGTGAAGCAGATCGAGAGCCAGCTCCAGCAGCGCAACTACGAAGGGTTCCTGCGGTGACGCGACTTCTCATCATGGGTCCGCCCGGTGCGGGCAAGGGGACGCAGGCGGCCACGCTCGCCCAGCGCATCAGCGGCGCGCACATCTCGACCGGTGACATCTTCCGGGCCAACGTGCAGCAGCAGACCGAGCTGGGCAGGACGGCGCAGCGCTACATGGACGCCGGGGAGTACGTGCCCGACGAGGTCACGAACGCCATGGTCAAGGATCGGCTGGCCCAGGACGACGCGCGCGACGCGTTCATCCTGGACGGCTACCCGCGGACGGTCGAGCAGGTCTCGACCCTCGACGCGATCCTCGCCGACCTGGGCTCCGAGCTCGACCACGTGCTGGTGCTGACGGTGGACCACGAGGAGCTGATCGGTCGGCTGCTGAAGCGGGCCGAGACCAGCGGGCGCGCCGACGACACCGAGGACGTCATCCGGCACCGCCAGGAGGTCTACATCGCCGAGACCGCGCCGTTGCTGCCGGTCTACCGCGAGCGAGGGCTGCTGCGCGAGGTCGACGGCATGGGAACGGTCGACGAGGTCGAGGCGCGCATCGACGCCGCGCTCGGTCTCTGACCGCTCGGTCCGGGACGCGTCCGTGTTCGGCCGGGGCATCGAGCTCAAGAGCCCGGAGCAGGTCGTCGCGATGCGGCGCGCCGGGCTCGTGGTCGCACACGCGCTCGACGCGGTCGAGGCCGCGATCGCGCCCGGCGTGACCACCGCCGAGCTGGACGCGTTGGCGCACGACACGATCCGGTCGCACGGTGCCACCTCCAACTTCCTGCACTACGGCGCGGAACCGGGCGTTCCCGGCTTCCCGGGCGTCATCTGCACCTCGGTCAACGACGAGGTCGTGCACGGCATCCCGGGCCCGCGCGTCCTGCGCGACGGCGACGTCATCTCCGTCGACTGCGGAGCCATCGTCGACGGGTGGCACGGCGACGCGGCCATCACCGTCGAGGTGGGTGAGGTGCGACCGGAGGTGCGCACGCTCGTGGCCGAGACCGAGCGTGCCCTGTGGGCGGGGATCGCCGCGGGGGCACCCGGACGTCGCGTGGGCGACATCAGCCATGCCATCGAGCGCAGCGTCCGGTCCGCCGGGCCCTACGGCATCGCCGACGGGTACACCGGCCACGGCATCGGCACCGCCATGCACCAGGCACCCGACGTGCCGAACGTCGGCCGGCCCGGCAAGGGTCCGAAGATCGTGCCCGGACTCGTGCTCGCCGTCGAGCCGATGGTCACGCTCGGTTCGCCGGACAACCGCACGACCGAGGACCAGTGGACCGTCGTGACGGTGGACGGCTCGTGGGCCGCGCACTGGGAGCACACGGTGACGTGGACCGAGGAGGGGGCCTGGGTGCTGACCGCGCTCGACGGCGGCCGCGCCCAGCTCGCGGCGCTCGGGGTCGCGTACGCCGGGGACGACGCATGAGGGGCGCGCGTCGTCTCGTCCCTGCGCTGCTCACCGGCGCCGTCCTCGCGCTGGTCGGAGCGTGCTCCGGTGGCCCCGACGGCTCGGGCGACCCGGCCGCAGCGGTGGAGACGATGATGCGAGCGCTCGACGCGGGTGACTGCGAGGCCGTGAAGGATGTGGTGCTGACGCCGTCGGAGATCGACTGCGGCTTCGTGACGGACCTCGGCGGCATGTTCGCCGACGAGGGCCTCGAGCTCGACGAGGTGGACTTCACCGTGACGGAGTCGTCCGGCGACCAGGCCACGGTCGAGATCGACTGGAACGACGGCGACCCGAACGAGTCCTACGAGGTCCAGCGGGTCGATGGCACGTGGAAGGTCCTGTTCGACAGCGCGGCCTGAGTTCCGGGGTTCTAGCGGGTGATGGGTGCTGTGAGGCGGGTCGACCAGCGTGCCTTGGTGGAGTAGCCCGGGGCCTTGCCGGTGACGATGACTCGCACCCGCTGACCGAGCTGCTTGCCGGTGAGCACGAAGCTCGCGCGTGTAGCGCCAGCGATCGCCCGACCGTCGGCGTACCAGCGGTAGGTCAACGTCGCCTTGGGTGACCACGGCTCGGTGGTGGCCCGCAACGTGGCGCCCACCTTCTCGCGGCCAGTGAAGCTAGGGGGAGTGGCCCGGTCGAACGTCCCCGCGGCCAGGGGCGCAGTGCGTCGCGCGGACACGGTGCTGGCGGTCGCGAACCCCGGTCGGCGACCGGTGACGACGACATGAATCTGTCGACCGCGATGCGCCGGCGTCGGTACGAATGTGGCAGACGTGGCGCCCGGTACCAGGGTTCTGTCGGCGTACCAGCGGTAGCTGAGCACGGCATCTGGTGACCACGGACGTGTCGTGGCCGTGAGTGGAGCTCCCACGCGCTCGGCTCCCGAGATCTCGGGGCGGAAGGTGCTGGTGAATCGACCGGATAGAACGGGAGCCGTCGCGGAGGTCCCGTGGATCGTCGACGGGACGTAGCCGGGCCGGACTCCGGTGATCCTGACACTGATCCGTCGCCCCTGATCTTCGGGTGCGATGGTGTAGGTCGGGGCTGTGGCCCCGGCGAGCGGACGGTCGTCGGCGTACCACTGGTACTGGAGGTCGGCCGCAGGTGACCATGCCGGTGTGATGGCCGTGAGGACCGACCCTACGCGCGGGGCGCCTTGCACGACCGCTGCAGGAGTCGTCGTGAAACGCCCCTCGCGTACAGGGCCGGTCGCGGCTGCGGAGGCCAGCGCCCGGGTCGTGTACCCGGGGCGTTTGCCGACCGCGTGGACGACGACGGAGCGGCCAAGCTGCTCCGGCGTGAGGGTGAACGTGCGGTCGTTGGCGCCGACGATCCGCTCGCCGTCGGCATACCAGCGATAGGTCATGTCGGCGCCGGGACTCCAGACGGGCGTGACCGCCTGGAGGGCGGACCCGACGGCTTCCTCTCCCGCGATGGTCGGACGGTAGGCCTTGAGCTCGCCAGGCGCGATGGCCGCTGTGGTGGCTGCCGAAGCCAGCGTCTTGGACGGATACCCCGCACGGCTCCCTGTGACACGGACGTGAATCTTCTTGCCCACGTCGTCGGGGGTCAGACGGTAGGTGGCCGCGACGGCCCCCTGAATGGGAGTTCCGTCAGCGAACCACTGGTAGGTCAACCGGGCCGCAGGAGTCCATGACGCCGTGGCCGCAGTGAGCAGGCCGTCGACCCTCTCCGCCCCGGAGAACGTCGGGCGCGAGGTGCTCGCGAACTCGGGCGTGGTGTCGGGGTCGGCGAAGTGGATGAACCCGTCGGGCCACCCGGATCCGGACTTGGTGATCCGGCGGTGGTCGAAGGTGCGTCCCCAGTTGGACTCCGAGACGATGATCTCGGTGGGGGAGGCCACCTTCTCGACGTAGGCGACGTGGTTGCCCGTCTTGCCCCACCAGGCCACGGAGCCCACCGTCGGCGTCTTGTCGGTGACCGAGGCCATCGCCGTGCCCCAGTCGCGCGCGTTGCCCACGCCCGACTTCGGTCGGACGTTGGGCATCCCGTTGGTGGTGACCAGCCGGTAGGCGACGTAGTTCGTGCAGTTCGTCCCGGTGTACATGCGCCAGTAGCTGGTCTTCTGCTTCGTCTCGTAGCCGAAGTGGTCGTAGCCGGCGCGCTTGCAGGAGGAGTATCCCGAGCACAGCAGGCTCGAGCCGGCCTGAGCCGTCGTGCCCGTGGACACGATGAGGGCGCCCACCACGGCGAGGGAGGCGGCGAAAGATAGCAGCGCGGTCAGCACCCGAGATTGCGACACGCCGAGCAGCGTACGTGATTTTCGGGACTCGTGGGGCGGAAGTGACGTGGGAGGCCGACGGACCCCCGTGTCTCCAGCCGGTGTCGGGGGTTCGTTCCCGTAGGTTTGGCCCGTGCCCAAGATCACCGGAGGCTCCTTGGAGGAGCACCGCGCCCAGACGCGGCAGGCGGTCTTCGACGCGCTCGTCAGGCTCCTGGACCGCATGTCCTTCGACGCGATCCGCATGGCCGACCTCGCGGCCGAGGCGGGGGTGGGCCGCACGGCGATCTACAACCACTTCCGCGACAAGGATGCCGTCATCGTGGAGTTCGCCAGCTCCGAGACGAGCACCTACCTGGAGCGACTGAACGGGGTGCTGGCCGACGCCGGGACGCCCCGCGAGCGACTGCGCGCCTACGTCCGGCACCACATCGACACCCAGGGAGAGCAGCACTTCGGCTTCGGCCCGGACGTCTATGGCCAGCTCGGGCCGGAGTCCCGGCTCGCGATCCGGGACCACGTCCTCGAGATCGAGGGCGTCGTGCGGACGATCCTGGCCGACGGTGTCGCGACGGGCGACTTCCGTGAGATCGACATCGACCAGGTCATGCGGCTGGTGCAGGCCTGCCTGCAGCCTCGCAACGTCGACGCCGACACCGTCGTGGACTTCGTGCAGCGGGCGCTTCTCGCCTGAGGCCCCGCGGTCGCTCGACGATGTGATCCACGCCATGTCGTCGGTTGAAGACACCTTGTCATCATTGTGGTCTACTTAGGCTCGCCTAGCCTATTTTAGGCATGCCTAACCACAGCGAGGTCCGATGCACCCCCGATCGTCCCGACGCGGCTCTGCCCGTGCCGTCCTTCCCCTGCTCCTGAGCCTTCTCCTCCCGGCGGCCCTTCTGGCGCCGACGAGCGCGGTGGCCGCCGAGGTCTCCCTCGCCGCGACGGTGGAGGAGTCGACCCCGACCCGGCTCGCGATCGACGTCGCGGGTGAGGGGTACTCGCGCGAGGCGCCGGGCATCTATGTGGGCCTCGCCCCACGCGGTGGGGCGAGCGTGGTCGACGCGAGCGCCTACGTCCACACGGTCTTCGTCCGTCCGGCCCAGATCGGTGACGGGGGTCGGTTCTCGACGACGCTCGAGCTCGGCGCCGACGAGATCGCGCAGCTCGACGCCTCGAAGGCGTACGCCGTCTACACGTTCAAGGCGCACGGCCAGGCGGTGTCCGACCCGTCGCAGAACGCGGAGGTCCCCGTCGACCTCGACGTCGCGACACTCGTCGAGCCCGAGGAGCCCGCCGAGCCTGAGACCCCGACCGAGCCGGAGACCCCGACCGAGCCGGAGACGCCGACCGAGCCGGAGACGCCGACGGAGCCGGAGACGCCGACGGAGCCGGTCGAGCCCGAGGCGCCTGCGCCGTCGGTGTCGGTGTCGCGGTCGGAGTTCTCGGCCGCGGGTGCGGCGACGGTGACGGTCGAGGGCAGGAACTTCGATCCTGCGTCGGCGACGGGGGTGCGTCCGCCGCTGGCGGGCAGGCCTGCTGGTGCCTACGTGGTGGTGGGCAAGTTCGCCGACGTGTGGCAGCCGTCCAAGGGTGCTGCGTCCTCGTCGCGGGTGAACTCCTCGCAGAAGTGGGCGGTCTCGGCGGCTGACATGGGCGCGATCGGTGGTGCCGGTGGTGGTGCGGTCGAGCTTCGTCCCGACGGGTCGTTCACGGCGGAGCTGACGGTCGACAAGGCTGCGCTGGACGCCAAGGCCACGGCCGAGTCGCTGAGGAACTACGGGATCTACACCTACGCGGGATCGGGTGCGTCCGTCGCGGCCTACGAGACCGCCACCCCGATCACGTTCACGAAGCCTGCGCCGTCGGTGTCGGTGTCGCGGTCGGAGTTCTCGGCCGCGGGTGCGGCGACGGTGACGGTCGAGGGCAGGAACTTCGATCCTGCGTCGGCGACGGGGGTGCGTCCGCCGCTGGCGGGCAGGCCTGCTGGTGCCTACGTGGTGGTGGGCAAGTTCGCCGACGTGTGGCAGCCGTCCAAGGGTGCGGCGTCCTCGTCGCGGGTGAACTCCTCGCAGAAGTGGGCGGTCACGGCGGCTGACATGGGGGCGATCGGTGGTGCCGGTGGTGGTGCGGTCGAGCTTCGTCCCGACGGGTCGTTCACGGCGGAGCTGACGGTCGACAAGGCTGCGCTGGACGCCAAGGCCGCGGCCGAGTCGCTGAGGAACTACGGGATCTACACCTACGCGGGATCGGGCGCGAACGTCGCGGCCTACGAGACCGCCACCCCGATCACGTTCACCGAGCCCGGTGTCCTCACCCCGACGCTCGACGTGGAGGTCGTCGAGCAGGTCGAGGGCAGCCTCGAGGTCGACGTCGAGGGCTTCGGGTACGCCACGACGGGGCCGGGGGTCTACCTCGGCATCTCCGAGTCCGGGGGTGCCAGCCCCACGGACGTCGGCGCCTACCGGGGCGCGGTCTTCGTGCCGAGCACGACCATGGGCGTGGGGGGCACCTTCACGCGGACGCTGACCCTCGACGCCGACGACATCGCGACGCTCGACGCCACGCAGCAGTACTCGGTGTACTCGCTGAAGGCGCACGGGCAGGCGGCCACCGATCCGTCCCAGACGGTCGAGGTGCCCATCGACATCGACGTCTCCGCCCTCGCGCCGGCGCCCGAGCCGAAGGGTGCGCAGCTGGGGGTGGAGGTCGTCGAGCAGAGGAAGGGCAGCCTGAAGGTCGATGTCGAGGGCTCCGGGTACGCGACGACCTCCCCGGGCGTCTACGTCGGGATCTCCGAGTCCGGTGGCGCCAGCGCCACGGACGCCGGTGCGTACCGTGGCGCGATCTGGGTCCAGGCCTCCTCCATGGGCGAGGGCGGCACGTTCGAGCGGATGATCGAGCTCGACGCAGCCGCGATCGCGACCCTCGACCCGACCGAGGACTACTCGGTCTACTCGCTCAAGGCGCACGGCGTGCCCGACCCCGGCGCGACGCAGAGCGTCGAGAAGGCGATCGACATCGACGTCGCCGTCCTGCAGGGCGGCGACGTGACCACGCCGACGCCGACCGACCCGGACCCCGGCGCCGGTCCTGGTGCCGGCTCGGGCACAGGCGGCAAGGTCGACGCACCGAGGACGAGCGGGTCGCTGCGCTGGGGCGTGAAGGCCGCGTTCCGCAGCTACGTGACCGGCCCCATTGCCAACGGCCGGGTCTCGGTGTCGCGTGGGGCCTCGGCCTCGGCCTCGGGCGGGAGCTACCGCTTCTACCAGAAGTCGACCGCCGCGTCCGGGGCCGAGGCTCGCGGTGCGACGCGCTACGGCGGCACCGTGCGCTTCACGGGCCACTCCGGTGCGCTCGACCTCTCCCTCGCCGACCCCACGGTCACGGTCCGTGCGGGCCGGGTCGGGACGCTCTCGGCGGTGATGGCGGGCCGCCGCATCGACGTGGGATCGGTGGACCTGGCACGCGCCTCCAGGTCGACGAAGGCGGGAGCGGTCACGTACTCGGGTGCGCCCGTGCGCCTCACGGCCGCGGGTGCCCGCGCCTTCCAGGGGTTCTACTCCGCCGGCGAGGCGATGGACCCGGTGACCTTCACGGTCGGCAGGGACGGAGGTGCGGCGCCCGGTGGTGGCACCGTGGCCGCCGCCGCGAGGACGAGCGGCTTCGTCCCCCCGGCGGTCCCGCCCGCCACGACGGGCGTCACGCTCGACCTGGCCGACGGCGACACCGTCCGCGCCGGTGATCGCCTGACGGCGAGCGCGTCCGGGTTCCGGCCCGGCGAGACCGACATCGCCGTCGTGGTCTACTCCACGCCGGTCGTGCTGGAGCGCTCGCTCACCGCCGACGCCCAGGGCCGCACCACGTGGAGCGGCGTCCTGCCGGGGGATCTCGAGCCGGGCGAGCACACGCTCACCTTCCAGGGCTCGGTCAGCCGCGGAGCGGTGTTCACCGTCTCCGAGGAGGAGGCCGAGCGCTGCGAGGTCGCCGACGCCACCCTCACCTGGGGGGTGAAGGAGTCGTTCCGGTCCTACGTGTCCGGGTCCATCGCCAACGGCGACTGGACCACGTCGGGCGACGCGTCCTACGAGACGCCCGAGTTCGGCTTCTCGGAGGGCTCCGGCTCCTTCGATGCGAAGACGACCGAGGGCGACGTGGCCTTCGACGGCGCGATCCGGTTCACGGGCCATTCCGGTGCCCTCGAGGTCGTGCTCGAGGACCCGGTGGTCCGGTTCACCGACGCCGACACGGCGGTCCTGCTGCTCGACGTGACCGCGGGCGATCGCGAGGCGGCCGAGTCCGGCGGCGACGCGGCTCCCACCACGACCGAGGACGTGCCGTTCGTCGAGCTCGACCTGTCCGACGCCGAGGTCGAGCGGTCCGACGACGGGACCCGGTACACCGTGACCGACGCGCCGGCGGTGCTCACCGAGCAGGGGCACGGGGTGTTCGGCACCTACGAGGCGGGGACGACGTTCGACCCGCTCGACCTCGCCGTCACCACGGCGGCGGACTGTGCCGGGACGGAGGAGGAGGCAGCCGCGTCCCCGGCGGACACCTCCGAGGCGGCCGGTCTGGTCGACACCTCGTCCGACGGCGGGGTCCCGGTCTGGTGGGTCGTGGTGGCCGCGGCGCTCGCGCTCGTCCTCGGCTTCGGCCTGTCGAGCCTGCGTCGCCGCGTGGGCGGTCCGCGGTGACCGGGCCCGCCCAGGGTCTCGGCCCGCGGCCGGCCGGCCGGCGGACCCGCCGTCCCGTCCTCACGCTCGTGGTGGCGGGGTTGGTCGTGGTCGGGCTCGTGCTGTCCGCCGGGTGCGCGGGGCCGGGCGCAGCGGACGGGGCCACCGACGCGGACGGAGCCGACACGGTCCCGCTCGAGCAGGTGCAGGCCGTCGACGACCCGAAGGGCTGGGAGGGCCCGAGCACCGCCGTGCTCGCCGACCGGTCCGTCGATCCCGTGGTCGAGGATCCCGCGCCGAACCTCCCCGTCACCGTGGTCTCGCACGACCGCGCCGGCGAGCGTGAGGTCGAGGTGACCGACACCGACCGGGTGCTCGCCCTCGACATCTCCGGCACGCTCGCCGCGACGGTCTGGGGCCTCGGCCTCGGTGACCGTCTCGTCGGGCGCGACGTCTCGACGACGTTCCCCGGAGCCGAGGACCTGCCCGTCGTCACGAGCGACGGCCACTCCCTCAACGCCGAGGCGGTGCTGAGGTCGCGGCCCACGCTCGTCGTCACCGACGGGTCGATCGGCCCGCGCGACGTCGTGGAGCAGCTCCGGGACGCCGGGGTCACCGTCGTCTTCGTGGAGAACCAGGCGTCCTTCGACGGCGCCCAGGACCTCGCCCGCGACGTCGCCGCGGTGCTCGGTGTCCCCGACGCCGGTGAGCGGCTCGCCGAGCGCATCGCCGCGCAGCTCGACGACGTCCGCGCGCAGGTCGACCGGCTCGCCCCGGCCGCCGCCGAGGACCGGCTGTCGATGGTCTTCCTCTACCTGCGGGGCTCCGCCGGCGTCTACTACCTGCTCGGTGAGGAGTCCGGTGCGGGAGACCTGGTGCGGGGGCTCGGCGGCGTCGACGTCGCCGCCGAGCTCGGCTGGAAGGACATGCAGCCCCTCACCGACGAGGCGGTCCTCGCGGCCGATCCGGACCTGGTGATCGTCATGTCGCACGGGCTCGACTCGGTCGGTGGTGTCGACGCGCTCCTCGCCGACAAGACGACGCTCGCGCTCACCTCCGCCGGACGGAACCGACGCTTCGTCGACATGGCCGACGGTGACGTGCTGTCGTTCGGTCCGCGGTCGGCCGGCGTCCTCGATGCGCTCGCGCGTGCCGTGTACGCCCCGCGGGGCCCGGCATGAGTGGCACCGGATGACCGCCACTCAGGTGCGCGAGCGGACCCCCGCCGCGACCAGCGCGACGCCTCGCACCCGCACGACGGTGGTGGTCGCGACCCTGGTCGCGGCGCTGCTCGTCGGCGTCGTGGTCTCCGCCCTCGTCGGACAGCTCGACGTCTCCGCCCGCGCGGTCGTCGGGACCGTCCTCGACGGTGTGGGTGTGCGCACGACGTGGCGTCCGGAGGAGGACCTCCTCGTCGACGCGCTCTGGTACGTCCGGTTCCCCCGGGTCGCCATGTGCGTCGTCGTCGGAGCGGCGCTCGCGGTGGCGGGGGCGATGATGCAGGCCGTCTTCGGCAACCCGCTGGCCGAGCCCGGGGTCGTCGGGGTCTCGGCAGGAGCCGCCCTCGGGGCCGCCGTGGCGATCGCGACGGGCATCACCGTCGGTGGGGGAGGGGCGGTGGCGCTGCTCGCCTTCCTGGGTGGTCTCGTGGCGACGGTCTTCGTGTACACGACGGCGCGGAGCGCGGGACGCACGGAGGTGGTGACGCTGCTGCTGACCGGCATCGCCGTCAACGCCTTCGCGGGTGCGGGCCTCGCGCTCGTGCTCTTCGCCGGCGACACCGGCTCGCGCGAGCAGATCGTGTTCTGGCAGCTCGGCTCGATGAACGGGTCCCGCTGGTCGGAGGTGCTGGTGGTGGCCGTCGTGACGGTGCCCAGCGTGATCTTCGCCCTCGCCGCGGCCCGCCGCTACGACCTGCTCGCGCTCGGCGAGCGCTCGGCCTCCCACCTCGGCGTGCGGGTCGAGCGGCTCAGGATCGTCTCCATCGCGGTCATGGCGCTGCTGACCGGGGTGGCCGTGGCCTTCACGGGGATCATCGCGTTCGTCGGGCTCGTGGTGCCGCACGCGCTGCGGATGGTCCTGGGCCCGGCCCATCGGGCACTTCTGCTCGGGAGCGTGCTCGCCGGTGCCGTGCTCCTGGTCTGGGCCGACGTGCTGGCGAGGACGATCGTGACCGGGGCCGACCTGCCGATCGGGTTGCTGACGTCGGTCGTCGGGGGGCCGTTCTTCCTGCACCTCGTGCGGCGCGCCCGCACGCGAGCCGGGGGCTGGGCATGACGGTCGACGCGGTCGTCTCCGTGCGGGGGGTCTCGTGCCGCCTGGGTGGGCGCGAGGTGCTCCACGACGTCGACCTCGACGTGCGAGCCGGCACGCTCGTGGTGGTCGTCGGACCCAACGGCGCGGGAAAGTCCACGCTGCTCTCGGTGGTCTCGGGCGACCTCGCGGCCACCGCTGGGACCGTGACGCTCGACGGCCGGCCCCTGGCCGACTGGACTCCCGTCGAGCTCGCGCGACGGCGCGCGGTCCTCGGCCAGTCCCACGACGTGAGCTTCGGCTTCACGGTGGCCGAGGTCGTGGCGATGGGGCGCTACCCGTGGACGTCCCGCGACGACGTGGCGGCCGACGCCGACCTGGTCGCCTGGGCACTCGAGCGCACGGACACCGCGCACCTGGCCGAGCGGTCGTTCCGCCAGCTCTCGGGAGGCGAGCGCGCCCGTGTCTCGCTGGCGCGGGTCCTGGCACAGGACACGGACCTGGTCCTGCTGGACGAGCCGACGGCGGCCCTCGACCTCCGCCACCAGGAGGAGGTGCTGGTGCTGGCCCGCGGGCTGGCCCGGGCCGGACGCACGGTGGTCGTCGTGGCGCACGACCTCTCCCTCGCTTCCGCCCATGCCGACGAGCTGGTGGTGGTGGCCGAGGGAACGGTCGCGGCCCACGGCACGCCCGCCGAGGTCCTGACGGCCGACCTGGTCGGCCGGACCTACGGACTCCCGGTGGAGGTCCACCGGGTGGGGGACCGTCTCGCCGTCGTGCCGACCGCTGCCACCGCCCGTCCAGATGATGACATTCCGTCACCACGATCATGACAATGTGTCACGATAAGACCCGACGAAAGGGCTCCCCATGACGATCGCCGAACCCGACACCACCCCGCTCTCGCGCCTCCTGCGCGAGGGCTCCCAGGCCGAGCACCAGGCCGCCGAGGGCTCGTCGTTCATGACCGAGCTCCTCGCGGGCCGGGTGAACGCCCGCGGGTACGCCGACTACCTGGCGCGGCTGGGTCGGGTCTACGGCGCGCTCGAGTCGCTCGGCCGTGCCCTCGCGGGCGACCCCGTCGCCGACGCGGTGCTCGATCCGGCGCTCGAGCGCTCGCCCTCGATCGACGCGGACCAGGCCCACTGGGGCGTCGGCCACGCGGCGACGCCGGCCACCGACGCGTACGTGGCACGCATCGTGAGCACCGCCGCCTCGCCGGCGCGGTTCGTGGCGCACCACTACACCCGGTACCTCGGCGACCTCTCCGGCGGCCGCATCATCGGACGGCTCCTGGAGCAGACCTTCGAGCGGCCGGACGGTCTCGCGTTCTACGCGTTCCCCGGCATCCCGAAGCCCAAGCCCTACAAGGACGCCTACCGCGCTCGGCTCGACGGCCTCGCCCTGACGGCGCAGGAGAAGCTCGACGTGCTGGCCGAGGTCAAGACGGTCTTCGGGCTGAACGGCGCGCTGTTCGAGGAGCTCACCGCCGACCTCGACGCCTACCGACGCTGAGGCTCACCGCCGAGGAGTGGCTCGGTCTCAGGCGTGGTGCTCCTGGGTGCAGCACTTGACGCTGCCGCCGGCCTTGAGCAGCTCGCTCACGTCGACGAGGACGGGCTCGTAGCCGTGGTCGGCCACCTGCCTCGCGAGGCGGGTGGCCTGGGACGGCAGGACCACGTGGTGGCCGTCGCTCACCGCGTTGAGGCCCAGGACCAGCGCGTCGGCCTCGCTGCACTCGATGGCGTCGGGGAACAGCTGACGCAGGGTGCGGCGGCTGTGCGGCGAGAAGGCCGACGGCAGGTAGGCGATGTCGGCCGGAGCCTCGCCGTGGCCGTCGTCGAGCACGGCGAGGGCGGTGTCGAGGTGGTAGAAGCGCGGGTCGACCAGCTCCAGGCTCACGACGGGCCGGTCGAGTGCGGCGGCCGCCTCCACGTGGGCGTGCAGGCTCGTGCGGAAGCCGGTGCCGGCGAGGATCATCGAGGCGAGCACCAGGAAGTCGCCCTCGCCCTCGTTGGTGTGGGTGGGCTCGACGACCTCGATGCCCTGCTCCCTCAGCCGCGCGGCGTGGAGCGCGGCCTCGGCCTGGCGCTCGACGTGGCGGAACCGGGCGCCGTAGGCGCGTCCGCCGACGACCAGGGCGCCGTTGGCGGCGAACACCATGTCGGGCAGGCCGGCGGCAGGCTCCAGCAGGCCCACGCGGTGCCCGAGCTCGCGATACGTCTCGACGAGCGTCTGCCACTGCGCGACGGCGCGGTCGCGGTCGACGTGGGTGCCCGGCTGCATCCAGGCGTTGATCGCATAGGTGACGTCGAAGTGGGTGGGTGCGCACATCAGGTACGAACGGGTGCGGGCGGTGCGCGCGGTGACGCTCTCGACGGTCGGGCGGGTGGGGGTGCGGGTGTCGAGCACGGTCACGAGGGCCTCCTGCGGTGGTCGACGGTGCGTGATCACGCAATGAATCAAGCGTAGCGGCGGGCGTTGGTGAACGAGGACTTCGAAACTGCACGTCGGCACGCAGGAATCCGACGAATCCGACTCGCGTGCGGAGATCTGTTGCACGATGAGGACATGGACGACCTCGATCGCCGCATCATCGACCACCTCGTGCGAGACGGACGGGCGGGATACGCCCGCATCGCCGCCGACGTGGGGCTCTCGGCGCCCGCGGTGAAGCGCCGCATGGACCGCCTCGTCGACGACGGCGTGATCAAGGGCTTCACCGCCGTCGTGGATCCCGACCTGATGGGCTGGTCGGTCGAGGCGTACGTGGAGGTGCACTGCCGGGGCACGATCACGCCCGAGGCGCTCGGCGAGGCGTTCGCGAAGGTGCCGGAGGTCCACGCGGCCGCCACGGTGTCGGGACAGGCCGACGCGATGCTGCGCATCGTCGCGCGCGACGTCCGTGACCTCGAGCGGGCGCTCGAACGGGTCCGCATGGAGGTCGACAACGTCGACCACACCGACACCGCGATCGTGCTCTCCAGGCTGATCGACCGCTACACCGGCTGAGGAGGCGGCCGATCAGGCGGGCGGGGCGACGCCGAGCAGGCACACCTCGTTGCCCGACGCGTCGGCGCACACCGTCCACGGCAGTCCCGGTGCGGGCTGGGGGAGGACGGTGCCGCCGAGGTCGCGGACGAGGTCGAGGGGGGTGGCGTCGTCGGGACCGGGACGCACGTCGAGGTGCAGCGTCGACTTCCCGCGGCGGGGCTCGGGCTCAGGGCACAGCTCCAGCAGCGGTCCCGCGCCCGACGGGTGGGCCAGGGCGTGGGGATCGGACGTGGGCGCCCACCCGGTGACGCCGGCCCAGAAGCGCGCCTCCCGGTCGGGGTCGGCGCAGTCGAGGGGGAGCGCGGCCACCGGGCCGGAGCCGGCGCGGTAGACGGGGCGGTCCTCCATGACGCAGAACGCGTTGCCGTCGGGGTCCGCGAGCACCACCCAGGGGACGTCGCCCTGGCCGATGTCGACGCGCCGGGCACCGAGCCCCACGAGACGCTCGACGACGGCGTCCTGCTGCTCGGCGCCCCGCAGGTCGAGGTGGAGCCGCTGGGGGACGCCGGCGGGCGTGGAGGCGGGCGGGAAGCAGAGGTCGAGGAACAGGTCCGGCGCGAGGTGCAGGCGCGCCTCGAGGCCGTCGTCGTCCTCGGTCAGCACGTCGGCGCCGAGCGCCTCGGCCCAGAAGTGGCCGAGGGCCCTCGGACCCGGGGAGTCCCAGACGATGTTCTCGAGCCGCATGGCGCCATCCTGCCCGAGGTGCGGCACCGGGACCCGATTTGAACCAAGGGGCCCCGCCGACGTAGACTTACCTGTCGGCCTGATTCGGGCATCACGACCCCCTGCCCTCGGAGGTTCATCCCTCAGGGTTCAGTCCTCGCGGTTCACGCCGCGCGGAACGGCTCCTCGGAGTCGAGGGTGCCGTCGCGTGCGTCGGCCGACACAGACGATCAAACCGAGAAGCTGAGGTCCATGGCGAAAAAAGAAGGCGTCATCGAGATGGAGGGTGCTGTCGTCGAGGCACTCCCGAACGCGATGTTCCGGGTCGAGCTGGCCAACGGCCACAAGGTCCTGGCGCACATCAGCGGCAAGATGCGCCAGCACTACATCCGCATCCTCCCCGAGGATCGGGTCGTGGTGGAGCTGTCGCCGTACGACCTCAGCCGTGGACGGATCGTCTACCGCTACAAGTGACCCGGCCCAGGCCGGAGCACGAGACAACTGCACACCGATACACGTTCAGACTGAAGAAGAGAGAGCTTCTCGATGAAGGTCAACCCGAGCGTGAAGAAGATCTGTGACAAGTGCAAGGTGATCCGTCGCCACGGCCGCGTCATGGTGATCTGCGAGAACCCCCGGCACAAGCAGCGCCAGGGCTGATCGCACTTCTTCACAGCGACACACTGAACATCTGATGGCTCCCGCGCCTCCTCCCACGAGGCGGACGCGGGTCACCCCCGGCGCAGAGGCCGGGGCCCGGCTCAGGAACCCACCATGGGAGTCCTGGAGGCAGCCGGGACGCCCCAGGTGACGACACCTCTGCCGAACCGGAAGGAACTGCCACCATGGCACGCCTCGTCGGAGTCGATCTCCCGCGCGACAAGCGCATCGAGATCGCACTCACCTACATCTTCGGCGTCGGGCGCACCCGCGCCGCCGACACCCTCGCCGCCACCGGCATCAGCCCGGACGTCCGCGTCCACGAGCTGAACGACGACCAGCTCGTCGCGCTGCGTGACCACATCGAGGCCAACTATCAGGTCGAGGGCGACCTGCGCCGTGAGGTCACGGCCGACATCCGTCGCAAGATGGAGATCGGTTCGTACCAGGGCCGTCGCCACCGTGCGCACCTGCCCGTCCGCGGCCAGCGCACCAAGACCAACGCGCGCACCCGCAAGGGCCCGAAGCGCACCGTCGCCGGAAAGAAGAAGTGATCTAGATGCCTCCCAAGAGTGCCGGCACCAAGAAGGTGCGCCGCAAGGAGAAGAAGAACGTCGTTCAGGGCCAGGCCCACATCAAGAGCACGTTCAACAACACGCACGTGACGATCACCGACCCCAGTGGTGGAGTGATCGCGTGGGCCTCCGGCGGAACCGTCGGCTTCAAGGGCTCGCGCAAGTCCACGCCCTTCGCGGCGGGCATGGCGGCCGAGGCCGCCGGTCGCCAGGCGATGGAGCACGGGATGAAGAAGGTCGACGTCTTCGTGAAGGGCCCGGGTTCGGGCCGCGAGACGGCGATCCGGTCGCTGAGCGGGGTCGGCCTCGAGGTCGGCACCATCTCCGACGTGACCCCGAGCCCCCACAACGGCTGCCGTCCCCCCAAGCACCGTCGTCTCTGATCCCAGCGATCAGAGTCCGCGAAGAATCCAGGAGTTAGATCATGGCCCGTTACACCGGACCTCTCACCAAGAAGTCGCGCCGCCTCGGCGTCGACCTCGTCGGTGGCGACGCCGCGTTCGAGCGTCGTCCCTACCCCCCGGGCATGCACGGTCGTGCCCGCATCAAGGAGTCGGAGTACCGCACCCAGCTGCAGGAGAAGCAGAAGGCGCGCTACACCTACGGCGTCCTCGAGAAGCAGTTCCGCAAGTACTACGAGAACGCGCACCGCAAGCCCGGCAAGACCGGTGACAACCTGCTGAGCCTGCTCGAGAGCCGGCTCGACAACGTCGTCTACCGTGCCGGCCTGGCCCGCACCCGTCGCCACGCGCGCCAGCTCGTGACGCACGGTCACTTCATCGTCAACGGCGTGAAGACGAACATCCCGTCCTTCCAGGTCAGCAAGCACGACATCATCGATGTCAAGCCCAAGAGCCTGGAGACGACGCCGTTCATCGTCGCCCGTGAGACGCACGACAAGGACACCGTTCCCGGCTGGCTCGACGTCGATCCCGATCGTGGTCGGATCCTGGTGCACCAGCGCCCGGTCCGCGAGCAGATCACCGTCCCCATCCAGGAGCAGCTGATCGTGGAGTTCTACTCCAAGATCTGATCGCCCCCGTTCCACTGAGCCGGTCCTTCAAATAGCGGGAGGACCGGAAAGGAAGTTCCATGCTCATCGCACAGCGCCCCGTCCTGACCGAAGAGGTCGTCGCCGACAACCGTTCGCGGTTCGTCATCGAGCCTCTCGAGCCCGGCTTCGGCTACACCCTCGGCAACTCGCTGCGTCGCACGCTCCTCAGCTCCATCCCGGGCGCGTCGGTCACGTCGATCAAGATCGACGGCATCCAGCACGAGTTCTCCACCGTCCCCGGTGTCACCGAGGACGTCACCGAGATCATCCTCAACCTGAAGAACCTGGTCGTCTCCTCCGAGCACGACGAGCCGTTCGTCATGGTGCTGCGCAAGCAGGGTGCCGGTGTGGCCACCGCGGCCGACATCGAGGCCCCCGCGGGCGTCGAGGTCCACAACCCCGACCTGCACATCGCCACGCTGAACGACAAGGCCAGCCTGGAGATCGAGCTCGTCGTGGAGCGTGGCCGTGGCTACGTCTCGGCGGTGCAGAACAAGACCGGCGACGAGGAGATCGGCCGCATGCCGATCGACTCGATCTACAGCCCCGTCCTCAAGGTCACCTACAAGGTCGAGGCCACCCGAGTCGAGCAGCGCACCGACTTCGACAAGCTGATCATCGACGTCGAGACGAAGTCGTCCATGGCGCCGCGTGACGCGATCGCGTCGGCCGGCTCGACCCTGGTCGAGCTGTTCGGCCTGGCGCGTGAGCTCAACGTCGAGGCCGAGGGCATCGACATCGGCCCCTCGCCCGTCGACGAGCAGCTCGCCGCCGACCTCGCCCTGCCGATCGAGGACCTCAACTTCACGGTCCGCTCGTACAACTGCCTCAAGCGAGAGGGCATCCACTCCGTGGGTGAGCTCATCACGCGCTCGGAGCAGGACCTGCTCGACATCCGCAACTTCGGCTCGAAGTCGATCGACGAGGTCAAGGCCAAGCTGGCCGAGATGGGCCTGGCCCTCAAGGACAGCCCGGCCGGGTTCGACCCGTCGGCCGTGCTCGACTCCTACGACGACGACGCCAGCTTCGCCGAGGACGAGCAGTACTGAGCTGCTCGCTCATCGACCTGTTCACTGACCTGGAGACAGACACATGCCCACGCCCACCAAGGGAGCCCGCCTCGGCGGCAGCCCGTCGCACCAGCGCCTGATCCTGGCCAACCTCGCGACGGCTCTGTTCGAGCACGGCCGGATCACCACCACCGAGGCCAAGGCCCGCCGTCTGCGGCCCTACGCCGAGCAGCTCATCACCAAGGCCAAGACGGACACGGTGGCCAACCGCCGCCAGGTCGTCAAGGTCGTGCGTGACAAGAGCGTCCTGCACACCCTGTTCACCGAGATCGGTCCCGCCATGGCGAGCCGTCCCGGCGGCTACACGCGCATCACGAAGATCGGTCCGCGCAAGGGCGACAACGCCCCCATGGCCGTCATCGAGATCGTCGAGGCCAAGGAGTTCGCCGCGCAGGCGACCGCTCCTGCGGCTGCACCCGCCCCGGCCCCGGCCGAGGACGAGTCCCCCGCAAGCGGGAGGGACCCCCACCCCGCGGTGAACGCGTCCGAGGACTCCGCCGAGGTCGAGACCGACGTCGTCGCCGGTGCTCCGGCCACGGAGTCCGAGACCGAGCCCGCGACGTCCGACGACGTCGAGGCCGCGGCCGAGGCCGTCGAGGAGCCCGCCACCGACGAAGGCACCGACAAGGCCTGACCAGGCCGTCGCCGAACGACCCCCACCCCACTGCGGGCGGGGGTCGTTCGTCGTTCCTGGCCATTTTCCTCGTCTTCCCACGCGGAGCCGCTCGCCGGCCGTAGGGTCGGGCGGGGCGCACCGCTCGGTGCGCCCGTCGTCGTGCTCGAGGGAGTGGTCGTGGTCAGGTCCGGTGTGGTCATGCTCGCGGGAGGTGCCGTCCTGGCTGCCTTGCTGCCCGCCGCGGCGGTCGCCGCTCCGCAGGTGGAGGAGGTCGCGTCGGAGGTCGAGCTCGCTGGTCCCACGGCGCCGGCCGTGGCCCGTGGCCTCGTGGTCAAGACGCGATCCGGTGCCGACACGGTGCGCCGCGCGGTCGAGCGCTCGGTCGACGGGGACGTGGCGGTGGACGCGCCGCAGCGCCTCGCCGGCAGCGTGTCCGTCGTGGACTTCGACGCGGTCGTGCCGCTGGAGCAGGCGGCCGAGGCAGCCGCGGACGTCGCCGCGCGTCCCGACGTCGAGTGGGCTGTCCCGAACGGCCGGGTTCGCGCGGCCGAAGCGTCGCCCGTCCCGGTGAACGACCCGCTGTTCGGCAGACAGCACCCGTTGTGGGACGCCAAGGCCACCAGCGCCGGTGGCTACAGCGTCAAGGCGCCGGTCGCCTGGAGGTCGACGAGCGGCAAGGGAGTCGTGGTCGCGGTGCTCGACACCGGGATCCGGTCCAACCACCCCGACCTGGCGAATCGTCTGGTCGCGGGCTACGACATGATCGGCGCCGACCAGGACGCGGACGGCGGGCCGCTGCCGTCGAAGAGCCCCTACCGCTACTACACGGCGAACGACGGCGACGGCCGGGACTCGAACCCGTCCGACCCCGGCGACTGGATCCCGAAGGGGGACACCTACTGCTACGGAGAGAAGACGCCGGCGTTGGAGGCCAGCTCCTGGCACGGCACCCACGTCGCCGGCCTGGTGGCCGCCCAGCGTGGCAACAAGATCGGCATCTCCGGAGTCGCACCCGACGCCCGTGTCCAGCCCGTGCGGGTCCTCGGCCGCTGCGGCGGCTGGGACTCCGACATCTTCGCCGGCATGGAGTGGGCGTCCGGTGGCACGGTGTCCGGGGCACGCGCCAACGCGACCCCCGCGCAGGTCATGAACCTCTCGCTCGGGGGCAACCTCGAGGACGTGCCCGAGCCTGACCGCACGTTCCTGCTGGGCCAGTACTGCGCGGCCTACGGTGACATCGCGCGGCGCGCACTCGAGCGCGGCACCGTCACCGTCGCGGCCGCGGGCAACGAGCTCGGCTCGGCCGACTGGTCCGTCCCGGCAGCGTGCCCCGACGTCATCTCCGTGGCGGCCACGAGCCGCAAGGGTCGTGCCGCGTTCTACACGAACCGGGGCTCGACGGTCGACGTGGCCGCCCCCGGCGGCGACTACGTCGTCGACGGCGACGGCGGAGGTGCGCTGTCGACCGTCGACCTCGGCACGACGAAGCCGTCGAAGTCCGGCTACGTGGAGTACATGGGCACGAGCATGGCGGCGCCGGTCGTCGCAGGGGCGGTCGCGCTGCTCCGCTCCTCCGGCGTGCCGGCCGGTCGCGTCGAGATCGCCCTCGACAACATGCTGAGCCCCTTCGCGCCCCGGTCGACCGCCGACACGGTGGTGAGGTACCCGATCCGGATGCCGGACGGGTCGACCAGGCGGGTGGACCTGAACTGCGACGCCTCCTGCGGTGCCGGGATCGTCGATCTCGGTCGGGCGCCCCTGCCGGTCGCGAGGCCGGCCGTGTCCGGGCCGGTGACCGTCGGCAGCGTGCTCGAGACGACGTACGGCACCTGGACCGCGCGCCAGGACGTGCTGCGCATCGAGTGGCTGCGCGACGGTGCACCGATCCCCGGCGCGGAGAGCCCGTCCTACACGCTCGTGGAGGAGGACCGCGGGGCGCGCATCTCCGTCCGCGTCTCGCCGAACCTGGCCGGCTTCGACGAGGTCCGCTCCGTCTCGGCGCAGACCGAGCGGATCGGCGTGGACGTCACCACCTCGGCGCCCACCTCGTCGACCTACGGGGCGTCCGTCGCACTCGGCGCGGTGGTCCGTGACCAGGGTGGGCCGATGGCGGGCCGGCTCGTCACCTTCCGCAGCGGCGACACGGTGCTGGGCTCGAGCGAGACCGACCAGGACGGCACGGTGTCGGTGCGGGTGCCGCCGCGCGTGTTGCGTGCCGGCGCTCGTCCCGTCGTCGCCGAGGTGGTCGTCGAGGACCAGACCTGGACGTCGGCCGCCCGCACCGTGACCGTCGCGAAGGCGCGCTCGTCGATCACGCAGTCGGTGCCCTCCACCGTCAGTCGGAAGAAGCGGGCGAAGCTCACCGCCGCCGTCAAGGTCGCCGGCGTCACGCACCCCACCGGTCAGCTGCGGGTGTACGACGGCTCGAAGCGCATCGCGACGGTGAACCTGTCGTCGACGGGTGCGGGCAGGCGGGTCGTGCTGCTGCCTCTGCTGAAGAAGGGCAAGCACCGGATCAAGACGGTCTACGTCGGGACCACCGACATCACCGGCAGGACCTCCAGCACGCGGACGGTGACCTCGAAGTAGCTCAGCCCCGGCGCACGGTCAGCACGCGGAAGCCCTTGCTGCTGGCCGTGCGCTCGGTGGGCCACCCCTGGTCGGTGAGCCAGCGCTGGAGACTGTCGGCGCCGAGGTTCTTGCCGACCACCAGGCGGGCGTGACCGTCGTCGCTGAGCCGTGCCAGCCAGTGCAGGAGCAGGTCGTGCAGGGCCTGCTTGCCGATGCGGATCGGCGGGTTCGACCACAGGGCGTCGAACCGCAGGTCGGCGGGGACCTCGTCGGGGGCGGCCACGTGCACGCGGTCGGCCGCGCCGGTCGCCGCGGCGTTCAGGCGGGTGAGCTCGCGGGCGCGCTCGTTCACGTCGACCGCCCAGACGGTCGCGGAGGGTGACGCGGCAGCGACCGCACAGCTGATCGGCCCCCACCCGCACCCGAGGTCGAGCACCGTGCCGCTCGGCGGACCAGCCGAGTCGAGCAGGATCTGCGTGGCGTGGTCGAGGTGGTCGGCGGAGAAGACGCCGCCACTCGTGGTGCACGTGAGCGTGTGCTGCCAGGCGTCGAAGCGCACGGTCCGGCGGTCGTCGGCCCCGGAGGGTCGGTCGTCGAAGTAGTGCCCGGTCACGCCCTCATCCTCGCAGCAGACGTCGGGCGGCTCGGTCGGTGGCCGGGCGTCGGCGTCAGCAGTGCTGGAACACGTGGCCGCGCGTGCCGCGAGGCACGACGTCGCGGTCACGGAGCGTGATGGGGTGGTCGCCGGCTCGCTGGCGGCAGGCCCGCGCGTAGGCCGCACGACCGTTGTCGGTGTACTCGATCTCGACCACGCCGCGCCCGTACAGCCGCGTGTAGTCGCCGCACTCGCGGTACACCTCGCACTCCTCGGCCACCGCGAAGTCGAAGCCGAGGGCGCGGCCGTCGATCTCGGGCGTGTTCTTCTGCGCGATCGCCAGCCCCGTCGCGTGGGCGGCGCGCACGAGCCCCTTCGCCGTCGCCGTCGTCTGTGCCCGGGTGAGCAGCGAGCGCGAGCGGGTCCAGGCGTCGAGGTTGTCGGCCTCGATCGCGTCGTACCCGGCCTTCGCGCACCCGCGGAACCAGCCGGAGACGATCGTGACGATGGCGGCGCGCTTCGCGGCGGTGCGCTGGTCCAGCAGCACCTCGTCGGGCCAGCCCGGGTCGCGCACGAGGGCGCCCTGGCGCTTCAGCAGCAACGTCGGGTGGTGCTTCTTCCACCAGCCGAGCTGTCCGGGCTGCGTCTGGAAGGCGTTGACGTAGCAGACCGAGTACCGGCTGGGATCGGGCTTCTCGGTGCGGTCGCGCACGACCACCGTGACGTCGGACGCCGGGCGGTAGGCGCCACCGAGCTGGTAGTCCACGACCGCGCCGGACAGCAGCGACGGCGGTCTCGCGGAGGGAGCGGGCGACGTCGGGGTCCGAGCCCCGTGGGCCGAGCACGCTCCGAGGACGAGCAGGCACACCACGAGCCGGACGATGTCACCGGGACGGCGGGAAAGCAGGAGGCGGAGCACCCATCCACGGTAGTCCCAGCAGCCCGCGGACGGATGGCTCCGGGACGACGTCAGCAGACCTGGTCGCGAAAGTCCGGGAGGTGACCCATCCTTCCGGATGAGCGTGACGAACGACACGTAATACGCCGGCACCGTGTCGGTGACGATTCTGGAGGATCCATGCGCACGTCCATCAAGACCTCGCTCTCCCTCGCCGCCGCAGCCGCTCTGGCGACCGGCGCTCTCGCCGCGATGTCGGGCGGTGCGCAAGCCGCGCCGCAGGCCGGGGACCGCGCCTTCGTGCTGAACGGTGCGGGCAACACCCTGCGTGTCATCCCGCTCACCAGCCCCACCCGCCAGGCGACCGTCGGTGTCATCTCCGGCCTGCAGGAGGGCGACTCCAAGATCGTCGGCATCGACCAGCGTCCCGCCAACAAGCTCATCTACGGTCTGGGGGACGGTGGCGGTCTCTACGCCCTCAACCGCTTCACGGCCAAGGCCACGAAGGTCGGCGACCTCAAGATCGAGCTCGAGGGCGAGTCCTTCGGCGTCGACTTCAACCCGGCCGCGGACGCGCTGCGCATCGTCTCGAACACCGGCCAGAACCTGCGCCACCCCATGTCCACCCAGGCCACGGTCGCCGATAAGGATTTGGCGCTGTCGGGCAACGACTTCGTGGTCACCGGTGCTGCCTACACCAACAACGACGACTCGGCCGACACCTCCACCCAGCTGTTCGACATCGAGAACGCGCAGGATCAGCTTGTCCTGCAGGTCCCGCCGAATGACGGGGTGCTTGTGCCGATCGGCAAGCTCGGCCTGGCGATCGACAACGACGCGTCCGGCTTCGATATCCTCAGCCGCACGGCCGGTGGCCGTACGGTCTCGAACACCGGATACGCCGCGCTGAAGGTCGACGGGACTCCCAGCCTGTACGAGATCGACCTCTCCACGGGCAAGGCCACCCGCATCGGCGGCCTGAACTTCGGCGCCTCCGACCTCGCGGTCGAGAACCGCTGATTTGCTCCTTCACCAGTCGACGGACCCCTCGCTCTCACGGAGTGGGGGGTTCGTCGCGTCGGCGACGCGCCTGCGCGGTTCGGGCAACCAGGCCGGCGTCGTCGGGGTACACGACCTCCTCGAGCACCAGCCCGTGGGCGGGCATCACCTTCACGCGGGGATCGCGCTCGCCGGTCCGCAGCACGTCGCGCGCCCAGGACGGATCGTGCCGACCCTCGCCGACGGCCACGAGCGCACCCATGAGGGCGCGCACCATGGAGTGGCAGAACGCGTCGGCGCGCACGGTGGTGACGAGGAGCCCGTCGGTGGGGGAGCGGTTCGTCGTCAGCTCGAGCAGGGTCCGGATCGTCGTGGCGCCCTCGCGGCGGCGGCAGAACGCGGCGAAGTCGTGCTCCCCGGTCAGCAGCACGCCGGCGGCGTTCATCGCCTCGACGTCGAGCGGCTTCGGCCACGCGACCACGTGCGCCCGGACCAGCGGGTCGAGCCGTGCGGGCTGGTCCTGGAGTCGATAGGCGTAGCGGCGCTCCACCGCGGCGAACCGCGCGTCGAACCCGTCCGGCGCGGCGGTGACCGCGTGCACGACGACGTCGTCGGGCAGGATCCGACGAAGCCGACGGGCCAGCTGCTCGGGCTGCACGGTGTCGTCGAGGTCCACGTGGGCCACCTGGCCGCGGGCGTGCACCCCGGCATCGGTGCGGCCCGCGCACGTCAGCGAGGGCCGGTCCTCGAGCCTCAGGACGGTTTCGATCGCCGTCTCGACGGTCTCCTGCACGGTGCGCAGGCCGGGCTGGGTGGCCCAGCCCCGGAACCCTGCGCCGTCGTAGGAGAGATCGAGTCGCAGTCGCACGCGGCCACCGTAGTGCCTACGGTGGACCGGTGAGGACGGGACCGGTGCTGCTGGCGACCAGCGCCCTGCTGGTGGGCGGTTGCTCCGCCGTGCCGGTGGAGGACCGTCCCGAGCAGGTCGTCGAGGCCGACGCCGCACCGGCTGCCGGCACCGGGACCCCGCCGACGGCCGTCGTGCTGACCCCGGCGGCGACCTCGGCCTCGCAGGTCGTCACGTGGCGCTCGGTGAAGGCGTGGGGCAACCAGCGCGTCGTCGCGCAGCCGGTCGGTGGCGGCACCCAGGTGCGCGCGGCGGCCCGGCGCAAGGCCGCGACGAGCGTGCGCGACAGCGGTTCGGCCCGCCCGGCCTACACCGCGACGCTGACCGGGCTGAAGCCCGGCACGCGCTACCGCTACCGGGTCCTCAGCGACGGCGGGAGCACGGGCGACCACCACTTCACGACTCCGACGGCCGAGCTGGAGCCCTGGACGTTCCTCACCCTCGGCGACACCCAGGTGGCCAACGCCGACCGACCCGCCGCCATCGTCAGGGCCGCGGTGAAGCGCTTCCCCTCGGCCAACCTGGTCCTGCACGCCGGCGACGTGGTGAACCACCCATGGGTCCACCAGGAGTGGGTGGACCTCATGGCCGCACTCGCCCCGGTGCGGACGACCCGCAACGTGGTGGCCTCCATCGGCAACCACGAGCAGTGCATCCTCGTGCGGGACTGCCGCTCGGGCGACGCGCAGGGCTTCCGCACCTACTTCTCGTCGCCTTCCAACGGCGTACGCGGCCAGCGGCCCACCTGGTACCGCTTCGACCAGCAGGGCGTCCGGTTCGTGGTGCTCGACTCCTTCGGCTCCGACCTGGCGGCCCAGGCCCGCTTCCTGGACGCGCAGCTGCAGGACAACCCGAACCGGTGGAGCGTCGTGCTGCTGCACGCGGGTCCCTTCGCGTCGCGGGCGGACCGCACCAACAGCGCCGTCTTCTCGACGGTCCTGCCCGTCATCGAGAAGCACGACGTCGACCTCGTGCTCAGCGGTCACGACCACGTCTTCAGCAGCGGCTACCGGGGGGACCCCGACAGCACGGTGTTCGCGACCTCGGTGTCCGGCCCCAAGTTCTACGAGATCTCGCGCGCCGACTGGGACCGTCGGGGAGCCACCCGCGCGCGGTGGGCCGAGAGGATCAGCACCTACCAGGTGGTCGACGTCGGCCAGGACACGCTGCGGTTCCGCTCGATCGTCGCCTCCAAGGGCTCCGGCGCGACGCCGTCGATCGCCTACGGCGCGGCCCTCGACGACGTGACGATCACCAAGGACGCCGACGGCGACAAGTCCGTCACCCGACGCTGAGCGCTCAGCCGGCCAGGCGGACGGCGTTGCACGAGGGCTTGCTGAGCATCATCACGTCCATCCTGTTGACCTCCATGCCGAGGAGCCGGAGGACGGGCTGGAGGATCGCGTCCACGGTGCCGGTCAGGGCGTTGACGATGTTGAGGACCGGGTTGATCAAGATGTTCAGCGGGTTGAGGAGACCGCCCAGACCGCTGACGTCGGCGCGCAGGATGAGTCGAGACATCCCGCCGTAGATCTCGGTGTGGTCCGGTGCGGGCGGGTAGTTGAAGTCCCGTTCGACGGTGGGGTGCCGGGAGTAGGGCTCGATGGACAGGCCCACCTTCACGAGGCTGAGTCCCAAGGCCTTCACCGCGAGCTCGGCGTCGCCCGCGTCGCGGTAGCCGCCCACGGTCGCGAGTCCGACGGTCCCCTTCACGCGGGTCCGCTGCGGGTTGGAGCACGAGATCTGCGTCAGCTCGGCCTCCCCCGACGCCACCCGCACACTCATGCGGATCGCGGCGGAGGTGAGTCCGAGCGCGTTGACCCCGGTGTCGAGGTCGAGCCTGACCTGCGCCGACTTCGCCTTCACCCCGACCTTCCCGCACGCGATCTGCGGCGGTTCGGTGATCACCAGGTCGATGGTCGAGCTCGACAGCCCCAGCGGGAGCGTGATGCCGAGCTGGTCGACCCGCAGCGCGTTGGTGCCGTTGGCCGCCACGATGGAGCCACCGACCAGGTCCAGCGCATTGACGCTCGCCGTCAGGGCCGCGCGACCGGTGGAGTCGACGGCGAGGATCTTTCCGACGTCGACCCGCAGGCCCGTCGCCCGGCCCGCGATGCTCTCCAGGAGGGTCGCACGGACCAGGTCGCCCTGGTTGCGCACCACGGACGCCGAGGCCAGCAGGAAGTCCTGCAGGGTGACGTCGAGCGTGGTCAGCTCCTGCGGCGTGCCGACACCGAGCGCCGCCGCGAGGTCCACGAGTGGGACCTGCACGTTCTTGAGGCTCACGATGCCGGCGTAGCCCAGGACGTCGAGCCCGTTGACCTTGATGACGCGGTCGAGCAGGGAACCGAGCGCGCCGTTGCTGCTGTTGAGCACGACAGCCTTCGTGCCGGCGGAGAAGCAGACGGCTGCGTCGGAGCGAGCTCCGACCGCTGACCGGCTGGCCGACCCCGAGTCGTTCCCGATCACGGGGGCGAAGGCGTAGTCCACGGTCGTGGCGGCGGTGATCCGCACCGCGTCGCAACCGTTGGTGCCCGAGCCGGCGACGAAGGTGCCGGTGGAGCTGAGGTGGCCCGGGGTCACGACCAGCGGCGACGTCGTGCCGACCCGGCGGCCCTGGCGGGCCAGGCTCGCGTCCGCCGCGGCCTGGAGCGTGGACGTGGTGCAGGTCGGCAGCTTGCGTGCGGCGTCGAGGGCGACCACGTCGGCGATCGCCTGCATGTCGCGCGCGGCGACTCGCTGGACACCGAGGTCGGTCGCGAAGGCGGTGAAGCCGACCACGACCACCATGATGAGCGCGGTCAGGGGCAGGATGGCGCCCCCCTCGTCGTGGCGTCGCCGCCTCACGAGCTCACCTCGCTGGTCGTGGTGTAGCCGATCGTGGACGGAAGGGTGATGCCGAGCCCGGGGAAGGACGGGATCAGGGGGTGGGCGCGGTAGTCGTGGCTGATCGCGATCCGAGCGCACTGCGTGGTCGAGCCGGTCGCGCACGCCGTGGTGGAGACGCCGCACGTGCCGACCGTGGTGCCGTCGTGGGTCAGCGTGCCCGCCGAGGTGCAGGTGACGCCGTAGGAGGAGAGCGAGCGGTTGATCGCCGCGCGGGCCCGATCGGCCGGCACCGACGACCCCGTGGGGGAGACCGAGACGGCCATGGCACGGGCGCCCTCGGCCGCGGCCTGGCTGATGCCCTGGCGGTAGCTCAGCATCCAGCCGTAGCTGATGACGCCGAACAGCAGCGCGACGAAGATCGGCAGCACGAGGGCGAACTCGACCGCAGCAGCACCGTCGTCGCGGCGCCGGGGCGATCTTCCGTCGTCCGTGCGCGTCCGTCGTGGTCCGACCATCACGATGCTCCCTCGACCCGTGACCTGTCGGCACCGCCCTGCGCAGGACCGACGTGAAAGCTCCCTCCCCGTCCCGGAACTCCCGTCCGGTCGAGGCTTTCGTCCTGGAATCTAGCGTGACGAAAGGCCCCCTGTCCCTGGAATCAGGGAACAGGGGGCTGGGCTGGCTCTCCGCCCGTGGCCCGGAACCCCCGCCGGGCTGGCTCTCCGCCCGTGGCCCGGAACCCCCGCCGGGCGGAGACGAGAAAACCCCCGCCGAGGCGGGGGTTCACTCGCGTGCGTGAGGCGTCAGGCCCAGCGCTGCTCCGCGGGCACGAACTCGAGGGTCCGGTCACCGGTGTAGATCTGCTTCGGGCGCGCGATCTTCTGCTCCTTGTCGTCGACCAGCTCCAGCCACTGGGCCAGCCAGCCCGGCGTGCGGCCGATCGCGAACAGCACCGTGAACATCTCCGGCGGGAACTGCAGCGCCTCGTAGATGAGCCCGGAGTAGAAGTCGACGTTGGGGTAGAGCTTGCGGGAGACGAAGTAGTCGTCCTCCAGCGCGATCTTCTCCAGCTCCTGGGCGATCTCGAGCAGCGGGTTGACGCCCGTGACCTCGAAGACGTCGTCGCACGCCTTCTTGATGATCTTGGCGCGCGGGTCGTAGTTCTTGTAGACGCGGTGACCGAAGCCCATGAGCTTCTCGTCGCCGTTCTTCACGCCCTCGATGAACTCCGGGATCTTGTCCTTCGTCCCGATCCGCTTGAGCATGCGCAGCACGGCCTCGTTGGCGCCGCCGTGCAGGGGTCCGTAGAGCGCTGCGATGCCGGCCGAGACCGCCGAGTAGGGGTCGACCTGGCTCGAGCCGACCGAGCGCACCGCGTTGGTCGAGCAGTTCTGCTCGTGGTCGGCGTGCAGGATCAGCAGCACGTCGAGGGCCTTGGCCAGGCGCGGGTCCGGGTCGTACTTCGGCTCGCTCATCTTGAACAGCATCGACAGGAAGTTCTCCGTGTAGGAGAGCTCGTTGTCGGGGTAGACGTACGGCTTGCCCTGCGCGTGGCGGAACGACCAGGCGCCGAGCGTCGGCATCTTGGCGATCATGCGCACGATCTGCTCGCGTCGGACGTCGGGGTCGTGGATGGCCCGCGCCTCGGGGTAGAACGTCGAGAGGGCGCCGACGCTCGACAGCAGCATGCCCATGGGGTGCGCGTCGTAGCGGAAGCCCTGCATGAGGCTCTTGAGGTTCTCGTGCACGAACGTGTGGAACGTGATGTCGTGCACCCACTGGTCGTGCTGCTCCTTCGTGGGCAGCTCGCCGTGGATGAGCAGGTACGCGACCTCCAGGAACGTGGAGGACTCCGCGAGCTGCTCGATCGGGTACCCGCGGTACTCGAGGATGCCCTTCTCGCCGTCGATGAAGGTGACGGCGCTGCGGGTCGACGCGGTGTTGGTGAACCCGGGGTCGTACACGGCGATGCCGGGGTCGTCCTCGGTCTTGCCGATCTTGCCGAGGTCGGATGCGCGGACGGTGCCGTCGGTGATCTCGAGCTCGTACTCGTCGCCCGTCCGGTTGTCGCGGACGGTCAGGGTCTGGTCGGTCACGATGGGTCTCCTGTGACGTGCTGAACGGGTCATTGATGTGGCCCCGGACTCATCTCCAACCTAGTGCGGCCCCCCGAGACACGCACGGCTGGGTCTCGAGGAGCGAGCGCGGGGACGCCCCGACGTCCGGCCACGCCCACCCGTTTTGACCGCGTGAGGCCACGCCGGTTACTCTTGGACGTCGTTGTGCCCTGCATGCGCGATCGCCTCCCGGCGGTCCTGCGCCGAAGGCCAGGCGGCCTGTGCCCCCGGACTCGACGGCCACCGGAGAACGTGTGGTCCGCCCGCGGTCCGGATGTGCAGCGACAACGACCCAGATCCAGCTAGTGCCACCCAGAACCACAACGAGAAGGTCACGCCGTGCCTACGTACAGCCCCAAGCCTGCTGACATCAGCCATCAGTGGCACGTCATCGATGCTCAGGACGTCGTCCTGGGCCGTCTTGCCGTGTCGGCCGCGCACCTGCTGCGCGGCAAGCACAAGGCGACCTTCGCCCCGCACGTCGACGGTGGTGACTTCGTCGTCATCATCAACGCCGACAAGGTGGCGCTGACCGGCAACAAGCGCACCGACAAGCCTGTCTACCGCCACAGCGGCTACCCGGGTGGGCTCAAGCAGATCGCGTACGGCGACCTGCTCGAGAAGGACGCCCGCAAGGCCATCGAGAAGTCCGTGCGCGGCATGCTGCCGAAGAACCGCCTCGGCGACAAGATCATCAAGAAGCTGAAGGTCTACGCCGGCCCGGAGCACCCGCACGCCGCGCAGCAGCCCCAGCCGTACGAGATCAAGCAGATCTCCCAGTGAGCACCCGAGCAGAAGAGACGAGCACCGTGGCTGACACCACCGAGACCGACGTCCCCACCACCACCGACGGCGTCTACACCTCCGAGACCTCGCCGTCCGCGGAGATCGCGACGAGCAAGTCCGTCGTGGCCCCCGGCGCGGCCACCGGCCGCCGCAAGGAGGCGGTCGCCCGTGTGCGCATCGTCCCCGGCTCCGGTCAGTGGACCGTCAACGGCAAGCCGCTCGAGGAGTTCCTCCCGAACAAGCTGCACCAGCAGATCGCCAAGGAGGCCCTGGCGGCCACCGGCCTCGAGGGCAGCTTCGACGTCGTGGCCCGCGTCACCGGTGGCGGCATGACCGGCCAGGCCGGCGCACTGCGCCTCGGCGTGGCCCGTGCCCTCAACGGCATCGACGAGGAGGTCAACCGTCCGCTGCTGAAGAAGGCCGGACTGCTGACCCGCGACGCTCGCATCAAGGAGCGCAAGAAGGCCGGCCTCAAGAAGGCCCGTAAGGCTCCTCAGTACAGCAAGCGCTGATTCCGTTGGGCCGGATCTTCGGCACCGACGGGGTACGAGGCCTCGCCAACCGCGACCTGACCGCCGAGCTCGCGCTCGACCTGTCGGTCGCGGCGGCACATGTGCTCGGCGAGGCCGGGGCGTTCGCCGACAGCCGGCCCACGGCCGTCGTGGCCCGCGACCCGCGCGCCTCGGGGGAGTTCCTCGAGGCGGCGATCGTCGCGGGGCTCGCGTCGGCCGGTGTCGACGTGCATCGGCTCGGCGTCGTCCCCACCCCGGGCGCCGCCTTCCTCACCGCCGAGCTCGACGCCGACATGGGCGTCATGATCTCCGCGAGCCACAACGCGATGCCCGACAACGGCATCAAGTTCCTGGCGCGCGGTGGACACAAGCTCGACGACGCGATCGAGATCGCTATCGAGCAACGCCTGCAGGAGCCGTGGGAGCGCCCGGTCGGGGCCGGCGTCGGACGCGTCGGCGACAGCCACGTGGGCGTCAGCTCCTACGTCAAGCACCTGGTGAGCACCGTTCCCGAGCGGCTCGAGGGTCTCAAGATCGTGCTCGACTGCGCCAACGGTGCCGCCTTCCACGTGGGCCCCACCGCGTTCGCCGAGCTCGGTGCCGAGGTCGTCACGATCCACGACGAGCCCGACGGCCTCAACATCAACGAGGACTGCGGGTCCACGCACCTCGGTGACCTGCAGGCCGCGGTCGTGCGGCACGGCGCCGACGCCGGCTTCGCGTTCGACGGCGATGCCGACCGCTGCCTCGCGGTCGACGTCGAGGGCCGTGTGGTCGACGGCGACCAGATCCTCGCCGTCCTGGCACTCGCTCGGCAGCAGGCCGGCACGCTCGAGGACGACACGGTGGTCGCCACCGTCATGAGCAACCTCGGCTTCGTGCAGGCCATGGAGGCGGCGGGCCTGCGCGTCCTGCAGACGGCAGTGGGCGACCGCTACGTCCTCGAGGCCATGCGCGCCGGTGGGTACACGCTCGGTGGCGAGCAGTCAGGTCACGTCATCATGGCCGACCACGCGACGACCGGCGACGGGGTGCTCACCGCACTGCACCTCGCGGCGCGCATGCGTGCGACGGGCCGGTCGTTGGCCGACCTCGGCTCGGTCATGCAGCGGCTCCCGCAGGTGCTGGTCAACGTCCCCGACGTCGACAAGTCGCGGGTCGACACCGACCCCGTGCTCCAGGGCGAGCTGGTCGCCGCCAACGGCGCCCTCGACGGCCGCGGTCGCATCCTGCTGCGTCCCTCCGGCACGGAGCCCCTGGTGCGCGTCATGGTCGAGGCCCCGTCGCTCGACGAGGCCACGTCGGTGGCCGAACGACTCGCCGACATCGTGCGCCGCACCCTCGGGGTCTGATCGGCCCGCTCGCCGCGCGGTAGCGTCGGCCCGTGCAGATCCGTCGGGTGGACCTCGCAGACGACGAGCAGTACGCCGCGTTCCACGCGGTCTACGCCCGCAGCCACGGCGAGCCCTTCGACGAGCCCTGGGGGTTCGCGGAGAAGCGCACCAACCTCACGAGCGACCCGTATGCCGAGCACGTGGTGCTCGCCGGCGTCGTCGACGACGCGGTGGTGGGCGGGGCGTGGGTCTCCTTCCCCCAGCAGGACAACCGCACGCTCGCGTACCTGCACGTCTTCGTCGACCCCGGTCGGCGTCGTGCCGGGCTCGGCAGCGCACTGCTGCGCGCCGTCGAGGAGCGGGCCCGGGCCGAGGGTCGGGTCAACGCCTTCGCCGAGGCGTCGTGGTCGGTGCACGACGAGGCCGGCGCGGGGTCGGTGTTCGCCGCCCTGCACGGGTACCGCGTCGACCTGCTCGACGCGATCCGCGAGCTGCGCCTCCCGGCCGCGCCGCCGCAGGCGCCGTGGCGCGACGGGTACACCGCGGTCGCGTGGCGGCACTGCCCCGAGGAGTGGGTCGACCAGTACGCCGTGCTCCGCGCGCTCATCCTGGCGGAGGCCCCGTCGGGTGACGTCGGCATCGGGCCGGAGCACTTCGACGCCGCGCGGGTGCGCCACGAAGAGGCACGGTGGCTCGAGCAGGGCCGGGTCGGGCAGACGGTCGCGGCGATCGCGCCCGACGGCACGCTCGCCGGGCACACCCAGCTCGTGGTGCCCGACCACGGCGAGACCGCCTACCAGTGGGACACCCTCGTGCTCCCGGCCCACCGCGGCCACGGCCTCGGCCTGGCCATGAAGGTGGCCGCCCTGGACGAGGCGTCCGACCTGCTCGAGGGTCGCGCGCGGGTCACCACCTGGAACGCGGCCTCGAACACGCCGATGATCGCCGTCAACGAGGCCATCGGGTACCGGCAGGTGGCGTGGGCGGCCGAGCTGGTGAAGGGGCTGGGCGGCTGATCCTCGATGGCTGTCGGGTCGTCGCGTGGCTGCGCTTCCGCGGGTGGGTCTTCTCCTGCGGCTGCGTCGCTCGGGGTGGGTCTTCTCCTGCGGCTGCGCTTCCGCGGGTGGGTCTTGTCCTGCGGCTGCGTCGCTGTGGCTGCGAGGCGGGTCGGTCTCCGAAAG